>JAZKZE010000132.1:0-27424 GCA_045612485.1 Victivallales bacterium
TTCGGCAAGCGCCGCCGCATATCCGTCGCAACCCGAAAATCCGCATGCGCCGCAGTTTGCTCCGGGAAGAAGTTCTGAAATCTTTTCGATCCGGTCATCGCTTTTTACGGAAAAGAACAATACCACAAGTCCAATGACACACCCCAGAAAAAGTCCGATGATCCCGATGATAAGACCTGCCATAAGAAGTTCCGACACAATAAGGGCTGCAACCATATTCTCCTCCTCTTTTTTACTTCACAAGTCCGGCAAATCCCATAAACGCCATGGCAAGGATCCCCGCAGTGATCAAGGCTATGGATGCCCCCTGAAAGATCTTCGGGATACGGGAGAGCTCCAGCCGTTCACGGATACTGGAAAAAAGGATCAGAGCCAACGCAAAACCAAGTCCGGAACAGCAGCCGTATAATGTGGATGCGGGTATGGAACGGTTTGAAGCGGCATTAAGTTCCGCAGCTCCCAGCACAGCACAGTTGGTAGTAATAAGAGGCAGATAGATCCCCAGTGCCTGATAAAGACTTTTACTGAATTTCTGCATCAGGATCTCCACGATCTGCACAAGCGCGGCAATGACTACAATAAATACAAGAGTTCTGGCAAAGGAAAGATCCACCCCTCTGAAAGGTTTTGCCAGAAGGAAATGATATAGAACGGCTGTAACAAAGGAGGAAACAGTCATAACAAGAGTAACGGAACACCCCATCCCCAAGGCTGTTTTCAGTTTTTTCGATACACCTAAAAAGGGACATGTTCCCAGAATACGGGATAATACGATATTATTGACCAATACCGCACCGACGGTAACAGATAAAAGTTCTGCAGTATTCATATTCTTCCTTTCTGAACCTTCTGTCACGTTACAGACAGCTTATGGATCTCTTTTGTTCCTTACTATATCTTTCTTCTGTATCTTTGTCAAGGCGGGAAACACCATCATTCCTGCTGAAAAAGAAAAGTTTTTCCTTTATTTTATGATTTTTTCACTGCGGAGGATCTTTACCGAATCCGCAGGGGATACATATAAACAGACATACTCCCGGTCTTTCCCGTCAAATTCAGCCCGGTAGATCTTTACATCAAGCCCGCATCTCTCTTTCAGGATCTTTTCAGCATTTTTTTCATCCAGTTTCTCAATTCTGCGTATTCCTTCCAGATTGATGGTACGGATACGGATCCTGCTTATACCTTTTTTCAGCATCTCCTTTTTTATTGCTTCCTGTCTCTTTTTCTCTTTCAGGAGATTGGCTTTCAATTCCTCCTTATCCATCAGCACCCCCACACGCACTTCCGGCGAAAGTTCCGGTCTGCTGCGGTAGTTGGAATACAGAAAGATAGATACCGTAAAAATACAGAAGAGAAGAATACAGAAAAAATGCACCAGTATTTTTTTATAATCCGGAGGTTCAACAGCTGCGGCAAAAGCAAGCAATTTTTCTTCAGTAAGGGGATCGCAGGAAAACTTTTCCGCTCCGGAAGCAAAAAAAGCTGTGATCTTTTCTTCCACTCTGAGAAGGTGTTCCGCCTGTGTCATATTCCCGGAAGCATTTTTCTCTCCGTTTTCCAATGCAGCAAGTTTCATCAATGCAAGAAAATAAATTTCTTCCGCATCCTTTCTATCCATCACATGACAAATCTGGGCAAAATCAAGTTCAAAACCGCAATGCAGAAGGAGGATCTCCTTCTCCTCTTCCTCAAGATTTTCAAAAGAAGGCAAAAGAGCTGCCATCCCCCGTCCGGCTTCCCATTTATCCACTTCCGGAGAAAGTTTTTCAAAACATTTTTCCCGGATGCTTTTATACAGGTATGCCTTTTGCATTTCCTCTTTTATTGCAGAAGGATCTTTTTTCAATATTTCCATAAAAGAAACAAGGCACTCTTCCACTATATGGTTTACAGAGGACGCATCCTGTAGAAAATACATGGCAAAAAGAGATAATCTGCCGGTATATTCTTTTACGGTCTTTTCCAGTCTTTCTCCGGTTTTCTTTCTCATTTTTCTTCCTTTACAGTTCCCTGCACGGGGAATCCTTTCTGCTGTTTCTTACACTCCTTCAGATCCTGCAATATTTTTTTCATCTGAATATCCCAGGAAAGAAATATACTGTCAAATTCCGTTTTTTCCAGTTCACCGAAACGCAAGAGTTCATATTTTTTCATACATAAAGTCAGTTCAGGCAGGGAAAAACTCCTGTAATATTTTCCTGCCGGGATCTCCCTGCCCCTTTTCCGCCCCGTAAGAAGTGCAAATTTTTTCTCAAAAGAAATAAATTTTTCCTGTACAAGAAGTCTTTCCGGAGAAAAAGATCCTCCCGGATGTAATTTCTGCTTACGTTTTCTTCTGTAAAAAAAGAACAGCCCCATCCCTGAAACCGCAAGAAGCAGAAGCCCGTAGAAAGAAGTAAACAACAGTAAAAGCAAGTTAAAAAATCCGGCGAAAATCTTTAAAATACCTTCAGCAAAATACCCCCTGCGGACAAGGGCAAAAAATTCCTGACCATGATATTTGAGAAGATCCAGCAAAATACGCAAAGACGGTCTTTTTCTTCCGGTAACAGAAGCAAAATCCCCGTCTGCGCAGGCAGCATCTATTGTCATCCACATTTCCTTATCCTCCAGAAAAACCTCCCCCCAGGCATGGGCAAGACGGCAGTAATAATAGTCTCCAGCCGGACTTTTTTCCTCACAGACAAAACCCGTAACATATCTTGCAGGCAATCCCATACTGCGGCAAAGCAATACGGCGGCACTTGCAAAAAGCTCACAATGTCCTTTCCGGGTATCTTCCAGAAAACGCAAAACAGGATCTTTGAAAAATTCTTTTCTTCCGGGAACCGGCACATAAAGGGAGTAGGTATAATTTTCCACAAGGAACTTTTTGATCCATTCCGCCTTTTCCCTTCCGGAAAGATTTTTCAATTGCTCAACAGGAAATTTTTCCTTATATTGATTCACCCAGCGTGGTACTTTTTTCAGATATGCGATCTCTTCCGCAGAAAGTTTTTCCCCGTAGATCTTTTTCCCTGTATTCTGATCCTGCCGCAAAAAAGCATTGTAGGCAGCTTCCTGCTCTGCGGAACGGACAAAAAAGGTGATCCCACCATCTTTTTTCCAGTGTTTCAAATGGAGAATACCATTTTTACTTACTTCCGCCGAATCGGCAACAGCATCGATCCTTATGGTATTTCCCGGCATGGGGAAGATCCCGGAAGTAACGAGGGAATCCGGAAAGATCTCCATACACAAATCTCTCTTTTCATCCTTTCTATCCATTTCCGGATCCTCCGTATCATTCTCTGTTTCCCCGTTGAACATCCGGAAAGTATTAAAGGAAAGTATTCCCGTTCTTCTTACGCTTTCCAATTCCTTTTTCTGATTTTCTCCGGAAACCTGAGCGGCGGAAGCAAAAGGCAGCCACCGCCCGTTTTCATAATGAACATATACGCCGCTGCGCAATAATCCCGGAGGAAACTTTGCCTTCGCACGGAAAAGGATCTCCTCCGGCAGCTGACCGAAATACGGCGGAAGGGGGGCGCGCAGATCCACTTTTCCTGAAAGCATACTCTTTCCTGTATTTCTTCCGCTTTTCAAGCCCCTTGACCCCATCCGCATAAAATACATCTCCATTGACCGCAGAAAGGAGGGATTGTTCTGTATGAACATGGCAGAAAAAAATACCAGGATCCCGCAGGAAAAAATACTGATCCCCTGAAGAATATAAAACCCCTTCCCCGTTCCGGAACTTTTTCCGGATCCCTTTCCGGATCCCGCCCGCAGAAAACAGGGCAGAAATATTCCGGAAAGAACCGCACAGTAAATATACACCTTAAAATACTCATGCAGTAAAGGATCCAGAAAACTCAAATATATATTATGCACATCCCTGCTGTTGAACCTGTCCCCGCAAAGAAGCATCCCGCCTGCGGCAAGTGCCGCCCTCGCCCCGTTGATCCTGCCGGAAGAAACAAATAATCCCCCCAATGCCGCCGTATATACAAGAAACGGCAATACAAGTGTGGATCTTACAAGGATGTCGAATAATCCGATCCTTGCATCATCCGTACTTACCATCAGATCAGGCAAGGCTGTAAGAATCATGCTTGCGGTAATACAATAGACAATGGGTCTGTCTGTTACAGGAAGGGGTTTCCTTATAAAAAGCGGCAGTAAAAGAAGCAGGAAAGTAATAAGAAAAACATGGGGGAGATCCTGTTTCAGAGAGAAAAGAAATGCCGGGGGAAGGATCACCGTAAAAGCATAGAATATCTCTTTCACAGAATGTCTTTTTTCCGGCAGAAACTCCTGATTCTGAAGTATATTATTCATTTTCCTCCCCCTTGTTTCCACCACATTCCGGAAAGCAGCTTTTCCTTACAGACCTTTTCCGCCCATGCCGGAATATTTTTTTCCTCACCGGGGTTCTCTTTTGTCACATACAATACTTTACAAACTGCTCCGTTCTTCACTAATTTCAGATAAAATTCTTCCGCATCCTCATCCGCTTCAGATAAAATAAGCAGAACAAAAGGCTCCTCACATACTTTCCTCAGCATTTCCGGCGAAAAGGAAGAAAAGCGTCCTTTCCTGTAAGGGGTACTTTTTATTCCGCTTAATCTGTCCAGAAAAGCTGTAAAAGATGTATTTCTTTCCCCGACAGTCACTTCATGGAATATACTATTCTTTTTTTCTTCCCCTTTTCCCAATATCCATTTCCGGAAAAAGCGTTCATACCATTTTTCGGAAAGTTCCTTCTTTTCCGCCCGGCTTTCCGGAATATAAAAATCTGCAGCCCCCCCCTCCTCCCCGGTAACGCCGGCAGCAAGGGAGGCAGCAAAGGATAATATCCCCTCCAGCCGCTCTCCGGAAGAAAAGAAAGAAAAAGATCGCAAATGCAGAATTTTTTTCAAACAAAAAAGTAAATCCCTCAAAGAGTATTTTTCCGCAATATCCAGAATAACTGCCATACGGGAATTTTTCTCCTCTTCAAATTCCTTCACAACAAGGCGTCCCCATTTGGCACTGTTTCCCCAGTGGATATATTTTATCTCATCTCCATATACATATTCCCGGCAGGAAGCAAGATCAAGCCCCCTTTGAAAAGATCTTTTTCTTTTCTGTTTGCGGGTACTTCCATTTTCATTTCCGCCGCCATGCAAAATCCCCTGTTCCCATTTCCGCCACCGGGGATGGACAAATACCTGTGAACATTTATGATCGCAGAAACTCACTTTCAGTAAACCGAAGGGAAAAGCCGTTTCCACTGTGGCGGATGGCAATACCCACACCCCCCGTTTTTTCAACAGAAATTTCCGGACACATTTATATTTTCCCTTTCCCGGTATGGAAAAAAATTCCGGAGTATCTGTTTCCAGAATCCCGCCCCCTTGCAGCAAAGGATCGGCAAGGACACAATAACAGGGGAAAGGGGAAAGATTTTCTATTTCATATTCCACGGTGAATGCACATCCCGGCATCACCCTTGCCGGGACTTTTCTTACCACTTCAAGTCTGGGGAAAAGAAGAAGGAGAAAAAGTCCATTGACCAGAAAAAGTCCGGCAAGGACAAGAAAAAAGATCATGACAGCACTTCTTACCATGATCGTAGCATAAAATGCAGTTGCAAGACATACCCAGAAAAGCATCCAGCCCTGAAATGTAAAAACTCTGTTCACCAGTGCGTGACACCATACCAGAAGCATAAAGGAAGGGGAAATATAATGTCCTTCGCCGGAGCGTTTACGCCACACCCAGGAAGGGCCTTTGTAAAAGGCGGCAGAGCTTCTGCGGTAAAGCTCATATATATACCGGAAAAACGCCATAGTGCGTCCCCATCATACAGGTACGGAAAGTTTTTTTACAATATTTTCCACTGCAACAGAAGCAGTAAGCCCGGAAGAAGCACTTTCAGAAGATAATTTGATACGGTGTGCCAGAACCGGTTCCGCAAGATACTGTACATCCTGCGGAAGCACATACTCTCTTCCGGCAAGGAAAGCAAAACTTTTCAGGAGCCGGACAAAAGCAAGCAATGCCCTGGGACTTGCCCCTAATGCTATTGCAGGATCCTTTCTTGTTGCAGAAACGATCTCATACACATAATCCGCAATACTCTCCTCCAGATGGATGCTGCGGATCTTTTCCCTTATCTCAAGAATATCCTTACAGCACATTACCGGAGACAACTCCAGTTCCCGTTCCCTGTCAAAATCCTCTTTCATCAGAAGTTTTTCCTCTTTCTCTCCGGGATAACCTATGGAAAAGTGCAGTGCAAAACGGTCAAGCTGGGCTTCAGGCAGAGGATAGGTTCCGAAATACTCAATGGGATTTTCCGTGGCAATGACCATAAATAAATCAGAAAGTTTCCTCATCTCCCCGTCACAGGAAACCTGATTTTCACTCATGGCCTCCAGAAGAGCCGATTGTGTCCGGGGGGAAGCTCTGTTGATCTCATCCGCAAGAAACAAATTAGTGAAAACCGGGCCTTCCCTGAAGGAAAAAACCCCTTTATCCGGAGAATAAATACTTGTCCCCGTCACATCTGCCGGCAGAAGATCGGGAGTAAACTGCACTCTTCTGAAATCGGCTTCCACAGAGTAGGCAAGGGTCTTTGCCAGCATAGTCTTGCCTGTCCCCGGCACATCTTCCAGAAGAACGTGTCCTCCGGCAAAAAGAGCGGTCAGAAGCAGATCCACACACGCATTTTTTCCCAGAATGATCTTATTCATCTGCAAACGGAGAAGCTGAACTTTTTCCTGTAAGAGTTCCAGATCTGCTTTTATCATTTTTCATCTCCTTGATTATTATTTCTGTCAGGGATTCAAAGTAACGATCTTTCCTGTTTTTGCCGATTCATCCGCCGCAAGGGCAACAATGGCACACCCCATGGCATTTACCGAACCGGAAGCGGAAGTATTCTTCCCTCCGGAAAGTACGCACTGTAAAATCTCCTGTGCCATGACCGTATCCCCGCCGGCATGAACACCACCGCTTTTACTGAAATTCAGGATCGTTTCATACTTTTCATCATATCTTCTGTATTTGATGATCCCTTCCGCAGAATCCACAATGACCGTCCCTTCCGTGCAGCTTATATACATACGTCTTTCCTCAATGGCATTGGCAAGAGTAAGCTGGAAGTTCATCTTGATCCCGTTGGGATATTCCATGATGACCGTATGATTGTCATACATATTTTTTGGGGACGTAAAAGGATTGATCCTGTTCTTTTCCGGCACGATGGCAGCATATACTTCATGACTGTATTTATCCCATAAGGCAGAATATTCCGGAATAAAATAATCCCGTCCGCAGAATGCGGCTACTTTCACTGGAAGCGAGTCGGCAAACCAGTTGAGCAAGTCAAGGTCATGTGAACATTTTTCCAACAGATAAGGTCCGGCTTTTTCCGTAAACCGCCGCCAGCCGTAATCCGCACTCATGGAAGCTCCGCCGCCCCAGGAAATACGGTTTTCATTGGCGGAAATATTTACGATCTTCCCGAAAGTACCCGTTTGCAGAAGTTCTTTTACCTTTCTGTAAATGGGGGAATACCGTAAAACAAACCCGGTCATCACCCGGATATTTGTTTCCTTTTCCTTCTCCACGATCCTCTTTGTTTCTTCAATGGTAATAGCGAGAGGTTTTTCTGAAAAGACCTGCTTTCCGGCATCCAGGGCGGCAAGGACAGCTTCGCAATGCAGGTAATTGGGCGTAAAGATCATTACAAAATTTACCGCAGGATCCTGTACAGCAGCCTCCATGCTTGAAGCTCTCTTCACATGATGGATCTGCCACTCTTTTTCCGCTTCAGCAATCCTCTCTTCATCCGGATCATAAACGATTCCGACTTCAAACACCCCTTTTCCCGCCTCAAGGAAATTTTTGATGACATACTTTCCCCTGTGTCCGCATCCGATAACTGCTGCTGTAATCTTTTTTACGTCCATTTGCAAGCCTCCATAATCTATTTTAAAAAAACTTCCGAATATAAGTATATCAGCTGAATTTTTCTTCTTAAATTATACCACAACAAATCAAAATTTCAACAGCAAAAAAATGACTTTTTGCGTAAATCACATAACTGAAAACGCAAAACATAAAAATATCAATGTAAAATCACAATTATCTGCAAATTCACATTTCAGAATAAACAAGCAGGAATGCCTGTAAAAGCAGCAATGCAAACAGCATATTTACCGATTCCTGCCAAAAAACAAAAAAAATCTGTACAGCTCTACCCGGAACCGTACAGACCTTTTTATATCCTTATTATCCGAAAGCAGCAGTCCCGCCTTTGCGGAGAATGTTTATTGAAAAACTCTGTTTTACAATTACCTGCTTACTCATTCCTCCATACTGCAGAGATCATCCCATTCATCTTCCAGATCTCCGATACGCAGTTCAAGCTGTTCAAACTCCTCCCCTTCCGGAAGGGAAGTATCCGCATTGATGATCCCCAGAGTATCCATAAGTCTGCCGTGGATACTTTTCATATTCAGAATGATTTCTTTGGGAACTTTTCCTTTGTATTTATGCAGAAGTTCCGCTGCAAAAGCTCTGTGGGCGGCAGTCAGAGCCAGTACTCTGCTGCGCAAGGTCATTTTTGTATTTTCATGTACTGGATTGAATCTTTCCACAGCATCTTCCCACACTTCCTCCAGGAAATTGAGAAACGCCGCTTCCTGAGCTTCATCAACAAATTGCGTACCCATTTCACCGGAAAGGATCTCATAAAATGCTTTGAAATCTTCCCCGCCGTTGGCAAGGAAATCCAGCAGTATTCCATAAATCTCCACATAAGGAACGGGTGAATGGATATCATCCAGGATCCCTTCCAGAGAATCCATCCTGCCTTTCGACAGGGAAAAATGTCTGGGGATACGGGGATCGGAAACGCCTTCCTCATGTGCATACAATTCTTCTTTTTCTTCTTCGGAAAGTTCTGCTTTCACCCCGGAGTGTCCATGGTGGTCATGGCAATGACACTCCTCACCGTCCTCATAGTGATGATGGTGATGTCCGCAGGAACACTCCTCTTCACTCTGCTCAAAGGATTCATCCACATTGCTGTACTCATACTCATCAGATTCCACAGGCATAAGGAACCATTCCGCATCATCCCGGTTTACCGCAATATCCCGCATACGGGCAGGATATTCATCCAGGGCAAGAGCCGGATTTTTCCGCAAATCAAAAGCATTTTCCGATGCAAAGAAGTACGCATAGGCGATCTGGTCACAGGGAGGCTGGTACTCTCCGAAGATCTTGAAAGTTTCCGCTATGCCGTATTCAAATCCGGTAAGGAATTTTTCTTTCTCCTCTTCCTGCGGGAGTTTTGCCGCAGGACAGTATTCCAGAGAAAACTTTCCACTCTCCCAGTCAATGACCTTGACAATAATCCCGTCACCGATGCGGAAATCATGTTTCTTGTAAAATGCCCCCAGATCATAGGCACTGATCTTCACCCTTGCCCTGTCAAGACTTTTTACAGAACGGATCTCTTCATAATTTTCATCACATTCCGCTACAAGCGTATCCAGTGTTTCGGATTTGCCCAGGAGCAGATAAGGTTTGCAATAGTCGGCAAAAAGTCCGGTACAGGTCTTTATACGGAAAGGTTTCGCTCCCTTTTCCGCGGCAACCAACTCATACTCATCTGCAAAGATCTCCGGAGAAACAAAAGGCACAAATCTTGCCCCGCACAGCAGGATCCCTTTTTTGATCTCACCGGCATCCGGCAGGATCTTGAAAAGTGTCCCTTTGAAAAAACTCTTTCTTGTAACAGCATACCCGGTATCCCCCATTCCCTTGAGGAAATACTCATCCGTTCCCAGCAGACTTTCTGCAATTCTGTCAAGAACAGCATCCTTTTCCTCCGGCAAGACACCGTTATTGAGTTCCACCATTTTATCAAATAATTCTCCAAACGTGAAAGATTCCGGCAGCCCGTCCTCAAAAAGTTCTTCCCAGGCAGTATCAAAATCAAAATACTTCATTACACTTCTCCTGATTAAAATGAGGAAAATTTATTCATCTTTGCCAGTTTTGCATGGATAAAATCCGACACATAATTTCCGAGATCATCCTGCGTCCAGCCCTTCACCGTTTCGATATCGACCGCATTCTGCAATTCAAATTCACCGCTGCGGATCCGCTGCAAACTGAAAAGGGATGCCCCGCAACCCAGTTTCACCCCCATGTCCGCACACAAAGTACGGATATAAGTACCTTTGGAACAATAGACAGTAAAACTTACATAAGGAAATTCGATCTTCTCAATATCAATGTTATATATGGAGATCTGTTTGGGTTCCCTTGCTACTTCCACTCCCTTACGGGCAAGTTCATACAATCTTGCCCCATCCTTTTTTACAGCGGAAACCATAGGCGGGATCTGATCCTGATCGCCGATGAAAGAAGCAATAACTTTCCGCAGCTCCTCTTCCGTCACAGAAGAATAATCACTTGTTTTCACAATATTTCCATCCATATCCTGGGAATCGGTTTCCGTTCCCAGAAGCATGGTGGCCTTGTATACCTTATCTTCCCCGCTGAATTTCTGGCTGAGTTTGGTAAATTTCCCCAGAACGACCACAAGAAGCCCTGTGGCAGCAGGATCAAGCGTCCCGCAATGCCCCACTTTGGAAACATTGAACCGTGACCGGATAAAGGCAACCACATCATGGCTTGTCCAGTCTTTGGGTTTATCCAGAAGCAATACGCCGCTGCGGGTGAAAGGAGGAAGTTTTTTCCTTTTTTCCTTCCTTACTGCATTATTTTCATTTCCGGTCGTTTCATTCTTTTTTTCTTCCGGCACACTGTTTTCCGCCATCATTTCCCAATCCTTTTTTTATATTTACATCATCTCTTTATTTACTGCATCAAGCAAAAGACGGACTGCATCCTCTTCCTTATCAATGCACAGGGAACTGCCTGCCGCCATCTCATGTCCGCCACCGCCCAGACTTCTTGCGATCCTTCCCACTGATATTTCCGGATACTTGGAACGCAAAGAAACCTTGAATCCGCTTCTTTCCTTCCGCAATACAGCACAGGCTTTCACACTGGAAAGCTGCCGGATACAGTCAATAAGCTGTTCCGTATTCCGAAGATCCACACCGTATTTTTCCAGCAGAGCAGGTGCCAGATACACATAGGCAAAACTCCCACCGGCACTTTTTTTCAGGTGATTGCATAATAAATCCCCTTCCAGCAATGCAAGATTTTCCGGTTTGGCATTGTAACACTTCTGTATGATCAGACTGCGGTCAGCTCCTGTTTCCACAAGTTCTGCGGCAGCACGCAGAGTAGAGGGGGCTGTATTATCATAACGGAAACAGCCGCAATCAGTAATCAATCCCAGAAGCAGATATGTTGCCCCCTGCGGGGAAATTGTAAATGCTGCCTTTTTTGCAAGATCAAACAATACTTCACAACATGCAGCAGCTTTACTGTTGAAATAATTCCAGTTCCCGAAAGAACTGTTGTCCGGATGATGATCTATATTCACCGCAGGAAGAGGCAATTCCCCTTCTCTCAGGAAATCAATACTGACACGTTGCTGATTGGAACAATCCAGAAAAACCAGCAGGGAAAATTCTTTCACTTCCTCCGGCGTAAGCCCTTTGCGGTAAGGAATGGTAAGAAAAGATTTATACATATCCGGAACTTCTTCCGGAAAAACAGCTTCCGCATTGTACCCGTTTTCATTCAGGATACAATACAATGCACAGAGGGAACCGATAGAATCCCCGTCGGGTCTTTCATGGGCAACAAGAAGGATCCGTTCCTCTTTCCGGATGTTCTTCAGTACATCAGCGATCCCGTCCGGAGTGGAAAAAGTATGTTTTTCTTTCATACTTTACTCCACGCCGTTTTCCTGATTTCCTTTGAGAAGCTCCTCATCTTCCATCTGCTGAAGCAAAGCAAGAACATTGTCACCCTCCACGATATTGAGGTCATGTTCAAAACGGATGACCGGTGTATATTTCAGTGTCACATGCTTGGCAATATTACTCTGTATCAACGGTCTGAGCTTCATCAGTTTCGGCAGGACTTTCCGGTAGTTTTCCTCCGGATTCTTCCCTCCAAGAATACTGATGAACACCACAGCGGAACGCAAATTGGTAGAGAGGATGACTTTGGTTACCGATATAATAAAATTGGATTCATTGATCCCGTTTTTTTCCAGTACGTCTGCGATCTCTCTTTTGAGGATCTCATTTACTCTGGTAAGGCGGTCAGGTTTCACAGGCATAGTTATCTCCTTTCCTTGAAAAGCCGGATATACCCGGTAAACCGGGCAAACGATCCGGACTGTAAAAATTTTTCAGGCAAAGACGGAAAAAGCATGATCTCTTTCCCGTCTTTTTTTGTTAAAGATCAAAGTGTCTGTTTTTTAAGTTCGATCTCGTAGAACTGGATCACGTCCCCTTCTTCAAAGTCAAGGAAGTTGTCCAGTTTGATACCGCATTCCATACCTTCACGCACTTCCTTCACATCGTCCTGGAAGCGGCGCAGAGAACGCACCTCACCATTGAAGATGAGTACATTGTTACGGAATACCCTGGACTTGCTCCCTACTTTCACGATACCTTTTTCCACTTTGCAACCGCATACTTTCGGTCCTTTGGAAAGAGCAAATATCTTGAGAATACGGGCCTGCCCCAAATCTTTTTCACGTTTTTCAGGTTCCAGTTTACCTGCCATGGCATCTTTGATATCTTCCAGAAGCTCGTAGATGATACTGTAAAGACGTATTTCCACATTTTCTCTCTTGGCAAGTTCGTTTACGCCGGGGTTCACCCGGACATGGAAACCGACAACAATAGCTCCGGAAGAAGCAGCAAGAAGTACATCGTTTTCCGTAATGGCACCGATACCGGAGTGAAGGGTCTCCACAGTAATTTTGTCAGAGGGAAGTTTCTTCAGAGATTCCACGATCGCTTCGGTGGAACCGCATACATCCCCCTTGACAACAACCTTCAGACTGGGCTTTGCCACCCCTTCCGAATCCGCAAACAATGCTTCCAGACTGCTGCCCATACTGCCGGCTCTGCCTGCAAGGTTTTCCACTCTCTTATTGGCACTGCGCTGTTCCGCAAGGGCTTTTGCCTCTTTTTCACTGCTGCAAACTTCCAGCTTGCAGCCCGCTTCAGGGATCCCGCTCAAACCGACGATCTTGATAGGCATACTTGCAGTAGCCTGTTTCAAACGGGCACCGGTATGGTCAATAATATTTTTGATCTTACCATAGAACTCTCCGCAGATCACGGGATCGCCCAGACGAACCGTACCATTTTCCACGATCACATTGGCGGTGGGCCCGCATCCGGCTTCCAGCTGGGATTCCAGCACAAAAGCAGTACCGGGTCTTTTGGGATTGGTCTTGAGTTCCAGCATTTCCGCTTCCAGAAGGATACGTTCCAGCAGTTCATCGATCCCGGCTCCGGTCTTGGCGGAAACTTTCACTACCCCCGTACTGCCGCCCCAGTCCTCAGGAGTAAGCCCATTCTGCTGCATGTGCAGATATACCTTATCCGGATTGGCGTCAGGCAGGTCGATCTTGTTGATGGCAATAATAATAGGTACTTCCGCTGCCTTGGCATGATTGAGAGCCTCAATGGTCTGGGGCATGAATCCGTCGTCTGCCGCCACAACAAGTACAACGATATCGGTTACATTGGCTCCGCGCAAACGCATGGCGGTAAAGGCTTCGTGTCCGGGAGTATCCACAAAGGTAATGGATTTTTTGCCGCTTCTGGCAATGGAGGCACCGATATTCTGCGTAATACCGCCGGCTTCACCTGCGGCCACTTTGGTCTTGCGGATGGCATCCTGCAAAGAGGTTTTACCGTGGTCAACGTGTCCCATAAAGGTCACGATGGGCTGGCGGCCGACAAGATCTTTTTCATCATCCACAAAATCACTGTTGGCGGAATGTTCTTTTTCCGCTTCCTCTTCCCTGTGTTCGGCAAGATCCCGTTTATCAATGGCAAGAGTTTTTCCGAATTCGGAGGCTACTTTCACAGCAGTATCATTATCCACAGTCTGATTGATACTTGCGAGAATATTCATCATCATAAGTTTGGTAATGACAGAATTGGGTTTCTCCCCGAGAGCTTCAGCAAGTCCCTTGACCGTCACAGGAGATTTGATATGGATCTCATCCCCCCCGGAAGCAGAAACTGACTCTCCGGACTTTTCTTCAGAAACACTGTTTCCTTTACCGCCCTTTTTCCCTGTATCTTTTCCGCCTTTTTTACGGGATGCCATCAACTCATCGAAGTGAGATGTGACAAGTTCCACCAGATCTGCGGGGATCACGCTGGAGGCACTGGAGGCATCGAATCCCTGTTCAGTCATTTCATGGATGATCTCTTTGACAGAGACTCCGTATTTATCTGCCAATGTTTTGACTTTTACGCTTTTTGTTCCCATTTCTTCCTTTCCGCAACTGAAAAGCGCACTCCCCGGCATAAACTCCGGAGAAGCGGGATCGAATTGCCTGTGCTGTGCAAAGCACGATTATTGAACTGCCTTTTATTTCTGTTTATCCGTCTGCCGGGCAGACAGACAGACGGAAATATAACGGCAGAAACCGTATGTATAGTTATAATGCTGTATTACGCGTTTGTTCTTGCAGCGGCAATAGCCACAAGTGCTGTATCATCCAGCCCTTTGAGAGCCGCAATATCGTTCATATCTGCTGCGCGGAGTCCGTCGAGGGTAAGATAACCATTGTTTACCAGAACGGCGGCGGCTTCGGAAGAGATCCCCACAGAAGAAGCAAGACTTTCGATCATGTGTGTCTTCTTTTCTTCAAAAGTTTCTCTCTGTTCCGCATCGTCGATGATGAACTTGATCGCCCAGCCCACAAGTTTCTGGGCAAGACGCACGTTCTGCGCTTTCTTGCCGAAAGCCAGACGGGAATTCTCACTCTTCAGGTGAATGAAAAGTGTATGGCTGTCATCGTCGATCTCAATTTCTTCCAGTTTTGCCGGATGCAGAGCGTTGGTCACAAACACATCAATATCCTCTTCATAGCGGATAATATCCACATGTTCATTGCCCAGTTCTCCGGTAATATTCCGTACCCGGATCCCTCTCATCCCCACACATGCCCCGACAGGATCGACTCTGGGATCGTTGCTCTTCACAGCGATCTTGGTACGGGAACCGGGATCACGGGAGATGGAAACGATCTCCACCACGCCATCATGGATCTCGGAAATTTCACGTTCAAAAAGTCTTCTCACGAAATTGGGGTTGGAACGGGAGAGGATCAGACTGGGACCGGATGTTTCCGTATCCACTTTCACCAGAAGGGCATTGATTCTTTCACCGATGGCATACTGTTCACCGGGCACTTTGTCTTTTCCGGCAAGAACCCCTTCGGATTTCTGGAGATCCACAATGATCGCACCGTCATGGATGCGTTTCACCACTCCGCATACGATTTCCCCTTCCTTATCCCGGAATTCCACCTGGACAACAGACTTTTCAGCATCACGCAGCTGCTGGAGGATCGCCTGACGGGCGGTCTGGGCGGCAACACGGCCGAAATTTTTCGGAGTCACTTCGATTTCCACAATATCCCCGGGCTGCGCGCCAGGTACCTGTTTTACGGCATCCGCAAGGAGGATCTGGTCATTATTGGGGAAAGATTCCACGACTTCCAGTTTTGCCCATGCCTGAAGCTCACCGGTGGCACGATCCAGTTTCACTGAAAGACTGGATGCCGGATGTATCGCTTTTCTTGATGCGCTGAGAATGGCTTTTTCCACAGCTGCCACCAGCTGTTCCTTGCTGATTCCGCGCTCCTGTTCGATGTATTCAAGAGTCGCCAGAAGTTCACTGTTCATCTTTTTCTTCCTCCCGGACCATTGGGGTAATATATGTTTCTCCTTCACTGCAATGAACCCCTCATTACAGCAAAAAATACCGTCTCCGTTTCAGTTTTCCAACAACACTGAAACAGCATCCGGCAACTTTTTTCATGATGATAATATACATCGCTCCCGGATTTCTTCAAGTATATTTTTGAAAATCGTTTAAACAAAATCCGGCGAATCGCATTTTACAGGCATTTTATTGCATATATCAGGAGTCCAGAGGAAAGGATATTTCCCCTATATCCTGATGGTCTGTAAGCAGCATCACCAGCCGGTCAAGCCCCAGTGCTGCCCCGGCGGACGGCGGAATACCGTAATCCATACTTTCAAGAAATGCTTCCGCAACGGGATACTCCCGCAATCCCATTTTCTTCCGGGTAAGGGAAAATGCTTCAAACCTTTCCCGCTGGATCACAGGATCCACCAGTTCCCCGTAAGCATTGGCAAGTTCCAGCCCTCCGCCGTAGATCTCCCATCTTTCCACAAGAGTGGGATCGCTTTCCTTCGGACGGGCAAAAGCTCCGAAACGTACCGGATAATCCAGAAGTACACATAATCTCTCCTGCGGGAGATTGGGTTCCACCTTATCCACAAGCACCATTTCAAAAAGGGAATCCTCCTCCGCACACTTATCCGCATCCGCCCCGGCAAAACGGGCGAACGCCTCCCTTACAGAAATGATCTCCGGACGGTCAAGAAGGATTTTTTTTCCGTTGAAAGTGATCTCATCCGTTCCATAAAGATCCAGAGCCGCCTGCCGGATAAAAGCAAAAGTATGATCAAGCAGTGTCATATAATCGGAATTTACCTCATAATATTCCAGCATAAAAAATTCACTTCTGTGCTTGCGTCCGTTTTCCCCTTCCCGGAAACAGGGTCCGATCTGATAGATCTTTTCCATACCGGCGGCAAGAAGCCGTTTCATCTGCAATTCCGGACTTGTCCGCAGAAAAAAATCCCCGGCACAGGGTGCTTCTATATACTCTTCCGCAGCAGGTGCAATGATCCCGCAGGGGGTATCTATTTCACAGTATCCCATTTTGTCCAGAGTCCGGCGGACGGAAGAAAAAATATCCCGGCGTTGTTTCAATGCGGGAATGATCCTTTTGAGTTTTGCCACACTTTCCGGCATATTTTTCATATTCATGCATTTCTCCAGAGATTTAAAATGAAAAACAGGAAAGATCCTGTGAAAAGGATTCTTCCCTGTTCAGATATGAGAAAGCCTTTATCAGCCTTTGCTTACGCGTTCCGCATAGAGACCGGTACGGGTATCCACTTTCACAAGGTCGCCCTGATTGATGAAGAGGGGAACCATAAGTTCATAACCATTGTCCAGTTTGGCGGGTTTCTGCACGTTGGTGCTGGCGGTGTCGCCTCTGGCACCGGGTTCAGTTTCCGCGATGGTACGGGTAATGAAGGTGGGAAGGGAAATATCGATGGGTTTGCCATTGAAGAACAGAATATTGCAGGTCATATCGTCGATGAGGAAGTAAGTTTTCTGACCGAGCTGCTCGGCAGAGATCTGAACTTCTTCAAAGGTTTCAGCATCGCTGAACACATAGTTTTCGCCGTCATTGTAGGAATAGAACATTTCTTTTTCTTCAACATCGGGCACATCCACTTTATCCACAGGACGGAAGGTACGGTCCATGGAACTGCCGGTGATCATATTTTTCAGTCTGCAACGGTAGAGGGCGGTACCTTTACCGGGTTTGCAGAATTCAAAGTCTGTGATCACATAGGGATCACCGTCGATCTGGATCTTCAATCCTTTTTTCAAATCAGCTGCAGAATACATAGTTTCTCCATTATTTGTTTTGATTTTCTGTTATGGTTTGCAAAATAATAACGTACTAATATACACCATTTTTCCTGAAATGCAAGCTGTGGAAGTATTGTTTAGAGAAAGGAATGGGGGGAATTGCTGTTTTTATCCGCTGTTCTGCAAAAAAAGTAAAAAAAATTCATATTGTATCTTGTTTTTATTACAAACAACTCAAATAATAATTGTACACTTTGATTTTTTCAAATTTATATTTAAAGGGTAAAGCAATATGCCGTTGCCATCAAGACAGAAAGAGCTGTACGAAAAAGTCAGGCAGGATCTCCGGGAAAAATTTTCTCCCGGTATGACACTGCCCACAGAGCCGGCTTACGCCTGTATGCTGGGGTGCGGGAGAACGACTTTGCGTAAAGTTCTCACCCGTCTTCAGGAGGAAAATCTTATACGGCGAACGCACAGAGGCACTTTTGTCCTTGATCCGTCCGCCCCGGTTCCCCCGGAAATACCCGGAACAGGCAAAAGAGAAGAGGAGCGTCCTCTTTTCATGCTGATCCCCTGCACACAATACACGGAAAAAGTGGATGATTTTTCTTTAAGGATCCATCATCTGGTAATGGCAGGAGCCATGCGGGAAGCCATAAACGGCGGAAGCCGTCTTGTGACACTTCCTGTTTCAGAAAGTAATAAAAGCAACGGCATCGAATGTATTGATTTTGCCCTGCCCCAGTTGAAAAGTCTCCGCAAAGGAGATAAAGTTATCTTTTTCGGCAGATGGTTCCGGAGGATCCTCCCGGTCCTTGCGGAAAAAGGGTGCCGTGTTGCCTATATTTCCCAGATGCCTTACCCTTTTGAAGAACGTATCAAGGGACTGGATACGGCTGCTGCATTCACAGGATACAGTACATCCGCCTTTATTGCCGCAGGATTGGAAGAGTTGAAAAAAAGAGGCAGAAAAAGTGTTCAGTGCGTCTATTTTTCTCTGGATGAAGAGGAACATAACGGCGTGGAAAAAGCATTTTTCTCTTTTCTTGCTGCCAACGGTATGCAGGGAAAATTCCATGCACTGCCGTTCCATATTTCCCCGGTGGATAAAAATGCGTTTTTCCGCCGGCTTTTTGCGGAGCAGGGAAACAGCATGGACAGCTTCATTCTCTGTCCCCATCTGCGTACAGTCTCCCCTCTTGAAACTCTGCCTTTGAATCTGAAACATATCCTGACTGTATGTAAAAAAAATGCGCCCCGGCAGAAGGATAACAATACTCTTATCACCATTTATGACGATCTTGAAAAAAATGTAAGATCTCTGGCAAAAGTTCTTTTAAGCGGAAAACATGTACCTGCACAACCATACCCCTATGAAACAGAGGAGTGATATAATGAAATTGGATGCATACCCTTTTGACATGGAAAAGATCCCGGTCTTTGCGGAAACGGATATTCTGGTCGCAGGCGGCGGTCCCGGAGGACTGGGAGCGGCGGTGACAGCGGGAAGAATGGGAGCAAATGTCCTTCTGGTGGAACGGGAGGCAGGTCCGGGGGGAATGTCTGTTTACGGGGAAGTATCCCCCATGATGGGCAATCACCATGGGGGAGTACCCATGGACAGACCCGTTTTCATGGACTGGATGAAAAATATGTGGAAATACCGCACAAAAGAGATGCATGCAAAATGTAAAGAAAAAGAGGAGTTCAATATTGCCATAGATCCGCCCCAGAGGATCATTTCCAAAGAGATGAGTCTTCTTGCCATGGAAGAACTTCTGCTTGAAGCAAATGTGAAACTGCTTTACCATCATACCCTTGCGGGAGCAGAAATGAAAGATGGCAAAATCATTTCTGCCGTCTTTCATTCCAAAAGCGGTTTCTGCCGGATCAAAGCAAAGCATTTTATCGACTGTACCGGAGACGGCGACCTTGCCGCTTTTGCCGGTTGTGAATTTGAAGAAGGCAATGAAAATGGGTATTGTCAGCCCATGACATTATGTTTCAAACTGGGAGCCGTGGATCTTGACAGGATCCCCTCAAAAGAGGAGATCAATTGTCTGTACGATCAGGCAAAAGAAGAAGGTCTTATCCATTGTCCCCGGGAAAATGTGCTTTTCTTCAATGCCCTTCCGGAAAGGACTCTGCACTTCAATACAACAAGGATCATCCATAAAAGCGGGGTAAAGGGAAAAGATCTTTCCGATGCGGAGATCGAAGGCAGAAGGCAGATGCGGGAGATCTATGAATTTTTCAAAAACAGTGTACCGGGATTTGAAAATTGTTACATCTCCAGTATTGCGGCAAAAACCGGGGTACGGGAATCCAGAAGGATCATTGGAAAAGTCTATCAGACAAGTGAGGATTTCTTCCATCAGAACCACTATCCCGACGGGATCGCCCGGATGCGTTATATGCTGGACATCCATAATCCGGACGGCTCCGGCACATTGACCAATGTCATGCCGCAGGAAACATGGTATGAGATCCGGTACGGGGCGTTGCTGCCGGAAGGGTGTAGAAATCTCATTATGGGCTGCCGTGCAATAAGCTGTGATCACGCCCTTTTCAGCAGTGTGAGAGTCATGCCGCAAATATGTTCTCTTGGTCAGGCGGCAGGCATGGCATCCTCCATGGCATTGAAAAAAGGTGTGGAAATGCAGGCTCTTTCCGGCATTGAAGTAAGGGAAGAATTAAAAAAATTCGGTGCATTTTTATAAGGAGGATGAAATAATGTTGAAAATCTGTGTAGAAAAAAAAGCCTCATTTCTTCTCCCGGCAGCTGAAACTTTTGCGGAAATGTGGCAGAAGGTGACAGGAAAAACTCTTGAGATCATTACAGAAGATGATGACAAAAGCGATCTTATTGTCATAGGCAGTGATGCAGTTTGCCTTCTTACCCATGAAAAAGTACTTTCCAAGCTTTTGCCGGAACTGAAAACCAGAGTGGGGACAGATGATTTTGAAATTCTTTCAGCAAAAGAAAAGGGAAGAAACTTTCTTTTCCTTGCAGGCGGGAATTTAAGAGCATATTTTTATGCGGTTTACTGTTTTTTTGAAAAAGCTGCCTCCTGCCGTTATTTCTGGGATATGGATGTGATCCCGGAAAAAGAGGATATAAGCATAGAAAACTTTTCTTTTTATGAAAGTCCCCGTTTTTCCTACAGGGGGTTACGGTATTTTGCCCACCGGGGACTGCACAGATTCCAGGCGGAACACTGGGAATGGGAGGACTGGAAAAAAGAAATCGACTTTCTTCTGAAAAAAAGATTCAATCTTTTTATGCTGCGGATCGGTCTTGACGATCTTTTCCAGAAAGCCTTTCCCCAATGGGTTCCTTACAGAGATGATTTTATTTTTGAAGGGGGAAAGGAAAGAAGTTATGATGACCACACGCTTTTCATGCCTTTACAGGAACGGGCGGCATTACGTAAAAAGATCCTTTCCTACGCTTTTGAACGGGGCTTGATCCATCCGGAAGATATCGGAACCATGACCCACTGGTACAGCCGTACCCCCATGGATTTCATCCAGAATGCAAAACCGGAATATCTGCCAAGAGCCTCCGGGGATTATTACAGTGATCCCACAGGTCAGGTATGGGATATAAGGAAGGAAAAGGAACTGGATCACTATTTTGCTCTTACGGAAGCCCATATAAGAGAGTATGGAAAAGCAACCGGCCCGGAACTGTTCCACACCATCGGACTGGCGGAACGGCATTGCTTTGATGATGAAGAAGCAAGCCATAAGATGAAATTATATACTTACCGGTGCTTCACGCAGAAATTACGGAAAAAATACCCCTCTGCGCCGCTGATGCTTGCCGCATGGGAGTTTCTGGACTGGAAGCCGCAGCAGGTGAAAGAACTCCTGTCCTCCCTTGATCCGGAACACACCCTTGTACTGGATTATACAGCAGACATCCAGGATGAAAACAACTATTTTGTCACCTGGGATATTCCGGGAAAATTCCCCTATATCTTCGGGATCTTCCACTCCAATGAGAACAATTCGGAAATAAGAGGCAACTATCCTCTTATTGAAGAACGTCTTGCTCTTGCAGCAAAAGATCCCATGTGCAAAGGGATGGTATTATGGCCGGAAACGAGTCATGCCGATACACTTATGCTGGAATATGTCGCAGCAAATTCCTGGAAACCGGAACATATTTCCATTGACAGATTCCTGGAAAAATTCTGCAAAGAAAGATATATATCTGACGGCCGGGAAACAGAAAAAAGTATGAGGGAAATATGGCAGAAATTCCTGCCTTCCGTCAAAAACCGCATCCGGTATGCCTTCGGTCATAAAAAGGGAATGGTTCCGGTTTATTACATAAGGATACTGGAGATTTGTGCATTGAAGAAACAGGGACTTTTCCGCAAGGGGGCAAATACGCTGGAAAAATTTGCCGAAGCATTGAAAGAACTTCCTGAACTCTTCCGGCTTCTTGCGTCCCTTTCAGAAAAAGAACTTTCCACTCATGTAAGAAGGGATATGCTGGATATTGCCAAAAGTGCCTTTGCCACCCTTCTGGATTGCTTCATGGCAAAGATCTTTACTTTGCTGAAAGATTTTGAAGAGGGCAATGAAAAAGAGAAAACTGCCGTTTCCCTGCGGGAAAATCTGTTTTATTTACAGAAATGCAATCTTCTTCTTGCGGAATGTCTTTCTTCCTCAAAGGAATTTTCTTTGTATGACTCCCTTCTGAAAATGACTGCAAAAGAGGGCAGAAACAAAGATTTTGAATACACCTTGAAAGGCAATGCGGAAAATTCCTACAGCAGATCCTATATTCCGGAGATCCTCCGCTATTGCGTGGCACCGGAACTGGAACTTTTTGCAGAACATATCGAGCAGGGAATCGCGGATAATATTTCCGAATGGGAATTTCCCCCGGAATTCAGAAATAAACGGGAGAAAGTAAAAGACCGTTTCTATGAAAAACCGCTGAGAGAGATGGCTCCGGATCAGGAGAAAGCGGAAAGAGAGCTTTCCGGCAATCTCCGGGAAGCGGCATATATTGCTGAAAAACTTTGTACAATAATAAAATAAGATAAAAAAAGGAGATGTATCATGAAAAAACGTTTTACTCTCATTGAGCTGCTTGTCGTCATTGCCATCATCGCCATTCTTGCCGGGATGCTGCTTCCGGCATTGAACAAAGCCCGTCAGAGAGCATTCAGCATCAACTGCGTGAACAATCTCAAACAGATCGGAATCGGCATGAGCAATTACATCAACGACAGCAAAGAGTTTTTCCCCACCTGGAAGCACAACAACAATAGTATGATGACTGCAAACGACCGGAATCAGAAATGGGACAAACTTCTCACCTGTATGAAACTTGTCAACGGCAAAAATTTCAAGGATGCCGCAATGAAAACGGAAACCTCCAGCCAGATCAGGGAAGAATCCCTGCTTGACGGGACCAAACTTCTTGTCCCCACCCGGGGAGCCTACGGATACAACTATATGAATATCGGTTCAAGCAGAACCATCAATACTGCCGAATCCAACCGGTCTGCCAGACTTGCTGAAATAAAAAAATTCAGCATCTGTTATGTTATAGGCGATACATTCAACTTTGATGCCGGAACAGGGTATTATGATATGTACCACTTTTATGATAAAACCGTAGGCTACCGTCCGGATGCCCGTCACTATGGAATGGTGAATATGCTTTTTGCCGATATGCATGTTAGCTCCCTCAAAGCCAATCCTGTCAATCCCTACCATCAGCTGAAAGAAAATAAACCCGGTGTCAGACTCAGAAGCTGCTGGACCGGCGGAAGATTCGGTACAGAAGAAGACTGACCCCCCTCACAGAAAAGGAAATCATAACATGAACACAAAGTACAATATTTTCGGACTTTTTATATTGAGTTTTTTTTGTATGCAGAATATTTATTCTGCGGAAAAGCCCAATATGGCATCCGCCGATCCCGGTTTTGAACAGAAAACAAAATTCTGGTACATCCCCAACCCCAAAGGATATACTTTTTTTGAAAAAGAGGGAAAAAGAGGAAATATTCTTCTCTTTTCCAACAAAACGGCAACTCCTGCAAAACGGGGCGGACTTTACAGAAAAAATTTCATTCCGGTAGAGGAGGGAAAAACCTATACTTTTGAAGCGGATTTCAAAGGGGAACTTACAGAAGGTTATGCCTCCATTCTTTTAAGTGTTTTTGATGTAAAAAACGGGAAACAGCATTATCTCAAGACCTTTGAAAGTACCAGAATAACAGATACCAGAGGCGAATGGGTCCGTATAAGTATGACATTCACCATTCCTGAAGGCGGAAAAAAAGTCCATTACGGGCTTTTTGCAAAAAATTTCTGCGGAAAAGCCTTTTTCGATAATGTCAATATGTTTGAAGGGGACTCCTACACTCTTCCCCTTGTGGACAAGGGGCTTGCCCTTGACGGCAAATGGGATGATTCCTTCCCGGCAAAAGCCTTGAAGATCCATGATTTCAATGCGTTTCCGGTGAAAGATAATATGCCCGCAGCGGAAAAGACAATTGTTTATCTTGCAAGAACGAATGATACCATATACGGTCAGGCACTTCTTTTCCATGCCCCGGGGAAAGTCTGGCGGGCAAAAGCCGGAAAACATGATGGTCCCCTGTGGACAGATGACAGTCTGGAATTTTTTATCACTCTTACCAATGCGGAGCGTCCTTTCTATCATTTTATGTTCAATACCAATGGCGATGTATATGACGCACTGGAAAGCAACCGCAAATGGGATTCCTCTTTCCGGGCAAAAGGCGGAAAAAAAGATGAAAAAAGCCATTTCATCCAGTTCGCCCTGCCTTTGAAAGAGATCGGATTCAATGCAGAACTGGATGCCCATGTGCATGATTTGTCCTGGAAGATCAATTTTACAAGAAATCATCCGGATATGGTTCCCCGTTATTCCACCTTTGCCCCGGTTACAGTTTTCCGGGATCCGGCATCTTTTATTTCTGTAACAAGTCCCGGGAAAAACGGCAATCGGGAAATATGGGGAAGATACCGGAACAAAGGAAGTGCAGACTCTAAAAATATCCGTCAGCAGAAGATATGGAAGGTAAAAAATCCTCTCTATAAAGAACTGTTCTCCAATAAGGAAAACCCCTTCAAAGGGGAAAGTGCCTTTATCTGGCCCCGCCCCATTGAAGCCAAACGCAATGCCGCCTTTGCCCTTCAGTACGGAATGGAATATTCACTGGAAACGATCTTTGAAGAGTACAGAAAAAACCGTCTTCATCCTTACAGTACAGACAGTTTCAAAAGGATTTCCGAATTCGGAAGAAAAACGGGAGTGGGTTTCATCCAGTACGCCCCCTACTACATGAACAATCACTCCTACATATACAATCCTGCAACAGAAAAAGCCTTTCTGAAAGCCGTAAAAAAGACTCTTGACAAACATTCCTCCGGCATGTGGGGCGTGACTATTGGTGACGAAGCCTTCTCCCAGACCGTCCGCAGGATCGTGACCAGAGGCAATGACCCGGCATTTCTTGCTTCCGATCCGGCATTGAAGAAAGCTCTGGAGGAAGTGAAAAACAGATACGGCTACGGGAAATACGGTCTTCCCGAAACAGTTTCGGCAGATGCCCCCTTTGACTGGATCGCCCTGAGAAAATGGTATTTTGCAAGACTTCTTCCCATTCAGAAAGATCTTTATTTGCTTGCAAAAAAATATAAGGGAAGCAATGGCAAAGAGATGGTGGTGGTTTCCCACGACCATGTGGACTGGGCACTCATGCAGCAGGTAAGCCGGTTTGCCCCCTATGTGGATATTATGACCGCCCAGAGTGTTCCCATGAACGATCCCAACCGGCAGAACCTTGCCTTCCGGGCAAAATTACTGAAAGATCTTTCCGGAAAAAGTGTCTGGCTCTGCGTTCATCTTGAACCTTACAACGGTCATTATACCGCAGAAGAAACTGCCGCACTTTTAAGTGAAGCCGCCAGGGGCGGCAATACCGGATTGCAGATCTGGAACTATGACTATATGGCAGACAGACAGGGAATAGGCTCTTCCCAGTTTGATTATTACGGTCACAAACCCAGATGGGATGCAATGATGGATGCACTCAACAGGATGCGGAATGATCCGCTTCTGCAATTCCCCAAAGAAGATTTTGCCATCCTTGTTTCCGATACAAGTGCATTTGCCCGTCCCAAAATGTATCTTCCCCAGTATGAAGGGATTTTCAATCTTGCCGGTCCCGGGGCGGAAACAGCTTTTAAATTTATTTCCGATACCCAGTTGCTGGACAAAGCGGAAAAACTGGAAAACTGGAAGTTTGTCCTCATTCCCAAAATGGATTATATAGATGAGGAACTTATCCCGCTTTTCAGAAAGTATGTGGATAACGGCGGGATCCTTCTCTGCTTTGATACGGATTTCATGCAGTATGATCCTTCCGGCAAAAGTCATGCAAAAGCAAGGGAAGAGTTGTTCGGTGTAAAAAATATTCCCGTAAAAAATATTACAGGAATCTCCTTTACTTCTGCCTCACCGTTCAAAAAACTGCATAACAAAGCCCCCCTCCCCCTTTCCAACATAAACCGGGCACTTCAGAAACTGGATAAAGATGTCCAAATCTGGGCAAAATACCAGAATGGACTTCCCGCTATGAGTATGAAAAAATATGCAAATGGCGGAATGGCGGTCATGGGCAGCATAGATCTTCAGCTGTATTTGAGTGCAAATAAAAAATGGCATGAAACTTTCAGAGTTATTCTTTCCACTTTCGGAGCGGAAACTTCCCGGAAAATCTGGCGTTTCCAGTATCCTGCCATTAAAGAAAAAGAGCCGGAATTCAAAGAGAAATGCCTTACCGGAAACCATTTCTATTTCTGGAACAATACGGTGACAGCTCCTGCCAATATCCGTCTGCCCGGGGCATATTATACCATAAATATCCCACCCGACGGTGAGAAGGATGAAAATAAAAAATATTCCTTTACCGACGGCAGACTTACCAACCGTATGAAAGCCCCCGCTGCCGGAGACCTTGCCAACCTGAAAAAGAATAAGCAGAAGATCCGTTCCGGTCAACTGCACAAGGGCTTGTTTGCGGATTCCTGGACAAAGAAAGATCCTTTGCAGATAACTTTCCATTTCGGTAAAAAAGTAAAAATAAAAAGAATGGAACTGTTGTACAGCGGGGAACTTCCGGGAGGGGATCTTGTCATTGCCGGAAAAAAATATCCTTTCAAAGGCACCACAACCGATAACACCACGGTAAAGAAACTTGTCCTTGCAATTCCGGAAACAACAGCAGAAAATCTGCAACTCAATATTTCCGGAAGAAAAAATAAAATCCTCACCATAAGTGAAGTGGAATTCTGGGGCAGATAAAAACAGATACAGCAGACAGTTATTTTCAGCAAAAACGGGTATTCCGGAAGAAAATCTTTCTCTGCGGAATACCCGCTTTTTCATATAAAGCAGAATAAACACAGCTTTTTTGACACAGCTATCCCATAATTTTGTAAAAATGGCATATTTTTACAAAATTATGTGCGTAAAGAAATCTGCTTTTAAAAAAGTGATTTTGTCAGATTTTTTCAAAAATACTTCTTTATTCTGTTTTGGGCAACCTTCAGGAGAGAGACAAACGCATTTTGCTTTTTTCTCTCCCCTATCCCCCTCACTTTTTCCTTTTGTGCAGTCAAACTCTTTCGTAATGCGGCAGTTTCTTTTTCCATATATATGCGCCTGCGTTCATTCGGGCAAAAAACGCCCTCATTCTCTCGC
>JAZKZE010000133.1:0-17713 GCA_045612485.1 Victivallales bacterium
CAGCTTCCCATGGATAAGATCGTCAACGGGATCAAACTCGGGTCTGAAACTCTTTCCGCTGACGGCGGGGCTGCTGCGGCAAGAGCGATCATGACAACCGATACCCGTCCTAAAGAACTTGCGGTATCTTTTACGGTCAACGGGAAAAAAGTTACCGTTGGCGGTATGTGCAAAGGAGCCGGAATGATCTCTCCGAAAATGATCGCCGCCCCCCATGCCACTATGATCTGCTGTGTCACCACTGATGCAAAAATCGACAATGGTCTTCTTTCCGCGCTGCTGGCAAAAAGTGTGGAAAATTCCTTCAACCGTATTACCGTTGATAACGATATGAGTACAAATGATACGGTCGTCGTTTTTGCCAACGGCGTTTCCGGCGTGGAGATCCTTCCCGGAACTGCGGAAGAAAAAGCCTTTGCCGAAGCCCTCGGTATGGTGACAACCCACCTTGCCCGTGCCATTGTTTACGACGGTGAAGGAGTCACAAAATTTATAAGCGTGGAAGTTTCCGGCGCAGCCAGTGATACCGATGCTGAAAAATGCGCCCGTGCCATTGCCAACAGTCCCCTCTGCAAAACTGCCTGGTTCGGCGGTGATCCCAACTGGGGCAGGATTCTTGCCGCTGCCGGATATTCCGGAGCAAGTTTCCAGACCGAAAATTTCACTCTTTTCTTTGATGATGTCCCTGTGATCAAAGGAGGACTTCCCGCAGGAACAGAAGAAAGCAAAATGGCGGAAGTCATGAAAAGAAGAGAATTTGCGGTCAGAGTGGATCTGGGGGCAGGAAAAAGTTCCGCAACAGTCTGGACAGGAGACTTTACCTACGATTATGTAAAGATCAATGCGGATTACCGTACCTGATAAAAGAACAATTTTACCATAAGGAAATAAAAAAATGGATAAACTTATCAAAAAAGCGGATGTGCTGATCGAAGCCCTTCCCTATATACAGAAGTTCCAGGGCAGTATCGTTGTTGTCAAATTCGGCGGAAGTGCCATGGAAGATCCTGCCGTAACAGCCAAGACCATGCGGGATATCGTTCTTCTGCGTGCCATCGGTGTGAAAGTCGTTGTCGTCCACGGCGGCGGCAAAGCCATCAGTGCCAGACTCAAAGAACTTGGCGTACAGAGTCAATTCTTCAACGGTCTGCGTATTACCGACGGCGATACCATCAATGTAGTGGATGATGTTTTGCACAACAATACCAATAAAGCTCTTGTCGATGCCATCAAAAACTGTGACGGCAAAGGCGTTTCCATCTCCGGAAAATCCATCATGCGTGCGGAAAAACTCTATTCCGCAGATCCGGCAACAGGAGAAAAAGTGGATATCGGTTTTGTGGGTAAAGTCATTGCCGTAAATACCGCCCCTGTGCTTGACGCTCTGGAATATGATTTTATTCCTGTCATCACTCCCCTTGCTGTGGATTTCTTCGGACAACCCTACAACATCAATGCCGATACTGCCGCCTGTGAGATCGCCAAAGCTCTCAAAGCGGAAAAACTGGTATTTTTGAGTGATGTTCCCGGAGTTCTGCGGGATCCGGCTGATGAGAATTCCCTCATCTCCCAGATCCATATTTCCGATGTACCCCGTCTTATTGAGGAAAAAGTCCTTTCCGGCGGGATGCTGCCCAAGATCAAAAGCAGTGTGGAAGCTCTGGAAGCCGGTACAAGCAAGGTACACATGATCGATGGAAGGATCCTTCACTCCCTTCTGCTGGAGATCTTCACAGAAAAAGGCGTCGGTACAGCCATTCTGAAAGATTGATCACTTTTCTTTTCCCCGCTGTGACTTAAATTGCAGCGGGGAATTTTATTTTAAAGAAAGGGCTTTTATGCATACATATTCTTCCCTGAAAAAAGATCTTCTGCAAAGCTGCCTTCAGCCTTCTGATACCGTTCTTATCCATTCATCCATGAAAAGCATTGGAAATGTGGAAGGCGGGGCAGATACTGTTCTGGATGTGCTTATGGACTTCTTCGGCAAAGAGGGACTTCTTGTATTTCCCACACTCTCCTACAATATCTACGGACAGGAGGAAAAAATTTTTTCTCCGGAAAAGACGCCCTCTGTTGTGGGGCTTCTTACAGAAATGTTCCGGAAGAGACCCGGTGTGATCCGGTCATTACACCCGACTCATTCGGTGGCGGCATACGGGAAAGATGCGGAAGGATTCTGTGCCGGACATGAAAAATTTTCCACTCCCTGTGCCAGAAGATCCCCCTGGGGGAAATTGTATGACAGAAAGGCAAAGATCCTTTTCATCGGTACGAAAAGTATTGGATGCAGTACATTTTTTCATGGGGTGGAAGAGTTCCTTCCTGTACCGGGAATGTTTGAAAAGGAGTCTTATAATCTGAAACTGGAATATTCCGATGGTTCCATTGAAATCATTCCCTCTCTGCGCCATAACGGACATCATAATAAATATTACGCTCTCACCATGCCGTTATTACGGGAAAAAGAGGCATTATGTGAAACAAAATTCGGTGATGCAGCCTGTTTCCTGCTGGATGCTGCAAAAAGTGCAGATATTCTTCTTGCGTTGCTGAAAGAAAATCCCTTTTTCTTTACGGAGGAATTTCAGGAGAAAAAATAATCTTGATATAAGATTTTATTCTGATAAAAAAATGCCGTATTCCGGAAAAGAATACGGCATTTTTTATTATGGAAACAGCGGATGATCCGCCTCTTTCAAAGATCATTTTTTTCTTTGGAAACAAGAAAGACTCTTTTCCAGATTCCGCCGGCACCGTTTTTATCTTCCACACGGACAATGACGAATTGGGGGGTACGGGCGTCGCCTTTTATGTGGTTTGTAATATCCACAGTAAAGGGAGTTGTCCAGTCATTAGCCTTGACATAGGGACGGTAATGGATCTTTTCCCCGTTGAAATAGATGGTACAGCTTTCATCCACACCACCGAAATAGAGGTAGATATTGCGTTTACCCAGCCAGTCGGAGGGTATTTTGATACTGGTGGCATACCAGGCGATCCCGTCATAATTTTTTGTAAGATCCCGGATCTCTTTGGTAATGACTTTGTAATGGGCATAGGGTTTTTCCCAGTTTCTGTTGGTTGCCATCACATGTTTCCATTTGAAATAATTTCTCCCTGCTTTGTACCACTCTTCTTTCTCGCCCACATCTTTGGGGTCAAGTTTGAACTTCCAGAAAAGTTCAGTCTGTTTGAAGGGAGGGGTGAATTCGGCAAGATCCATGACTCTCTTCAAACCGGCAACGTCGCCATAATACTGTTCAGACTGGTGAAGGATCGTCAATTTATGTTCCTTACGGTATTTCAGAAGAGCCAGAGAATCTTTATCATTCTTTTTGGCGACAGCATTGAAGAAGAGACGGCCGTGTTCGTTAAAGTCGGCAAGACGTTTTACCAATGCTTTCTGATCTGCGGTAAGACCGGGGATTTTCATGGCATCATCAAGATATTTGCCGGCTTTCACAAAGTCGGATTCTTTATAATAGGGTGTGATATTTCTTACAAGACCTCTGGAATAGTTGTAGAACGTACCAAGATCGGTGATCTTGTCCACATTTTTTTCAATGCGTTTTTCCCAGACCTCTTTCCGCCAGTATTCAAAATATTTTCTCACATTGTTTCCGGCTTTTCCATAGACAGCCAGATAGTGAGCAAAACACTCTTCAAAACTTGCAGAGGGGTTCTGCATGGTTCTTGCAAGGATATAGTCGGAAAGCTGTACAGAGGGGTTGAGAGTTTTTCCTGCATCATAGTCAAAGCCGATACAACCCTGATCGATCATAAACCGCATCACATTATAGAAATGTTTTTCAAAACCTGCAGGCAGACACATCATAGAGTAGAAATGGTGCCGGTTGGGACGGTAGAAGAAGTGTTTAAGTCCCACATTTTTCCAGGAGGAAATATATTTTGTAAGGGAAGGCATGGTGGCGTTGGTGGGAACGATACCTATAACAATATCTTCCGGCAGTTTCTCCCTTCTGGGAGCATCATGGGAGGCATTGTAGGCATACATGGAAATTTTCGCATCCTTGCGGTATTTTTTAGCTTTTGCCAGAACATTGTTGGCAAAGTAGACATAACGGTCACCGAGAGCGTGTGTCCAGTCTTTTTTCTGGGCGGGGGTAAGCACATCCAGCTTCATGCAGTTTTCACAATGGCAGGAGAGATTGTCGGGAGCATCATTTTCACAGAGATTGATATATTCTGGCATTCCTGCTTTTCTCCAGTCGGCAATGACCTGATCCCATACCTTTTCATTACTGACGCATAACGCAATGGCTTGCATCATACCGGGAGAAAGTTTTTGGGCTACATCAGCATTGTTTCTTCCCAGCCATGTGGGATAGCGTTTGCCGTAATTGAGAGCAAAGTATTCCGGATGGGTTTTCCCGAATCTTTTCCACCAACGGGTGAAAGCGTGACCGTAAGGAGGAGGATTGTGGAGTCCCATTCTCATACGGCGGATCCAGACGCCCTGACTGCGGATCCACCGGATATTCAGGGAGGGAATGAATTTTCCTTCGGTTTTGCTTACAGTTACCGGATTGCGTTTATCTGCAACGATAATATCCGTTCCGGGCCAGCGGACATTCAACGCCTCTTCCAGAAAGGTGTAAATAGCGTGACTGGTACCGTAATCCCGGAAGGAGTCGCCGAAGAAATAGGCGGCTTTGTCTGTAATGACATATCTTCCTTCTTCCCCTTTGAAATCCATTTTTGTTCCTTTGGGGGCAGTTCCCACATAAAATACATATTTCCCTGCGGGGATTTTGGAGGCGGGAACAATGGCAACTTTACCGCCGCCTATAAGTTCCAGATGTTTTTTCAAATCATCTGCGAGAGACTTCTGTGATTTATTTTTCATTACGATCACAGAATTGGCAAGATCGATCTTCACATCTTTTGCAAAGAGGGATACTCCGGCAAATATAAGCAGAAGCACGATTAGAATTTTTTTCATTTTTTTCCTTTCTTTTTATTATTTATGTGATTTGATTTTTTGCTTTACCGGAAAGAATAAAATATTTTTCCGTTATAGTATAGTCAAAATAATTTGAAAGTCAAGTTTTTTTATGAAATAAGAGAAATAAATTCATGTAAAAAGAATCACAGAAACCGTGTTTCAATAAAAAAAGGCAGGTTTTCACCTGCCTTTTTAAGCTCACCGCAATCAGATCATTTTTCTTTGGAAACCAGGAAAACCTCTTTCCAGATCCCACCGGCACCGCCTTTATCTCCCACTCTTACTGTAATATACTGGGGAGTACGGGCATTGCCTTTTACAAATTTTGTAATATCTACAGTAAAGGGTGTTGTCCAGTCGCTGAGATTGACATACGGTCTGTAATGGACTTTTTCCCCGTTCACATAAATGGTACAGGAATCATCCACAGCTCCGAAATAAAGATAAATATTGCGTTTACCGAACCAGTCCGCAGGGATCCGCATGTCTGTGGCATACCAGGCAAACCCGTTATAATTTCTGGTAAGATCCCGGATCTCTTTTGTGATATTTTTATAATGGGCATGTGGTTTTTCCCAGTTATTGTTGGTTGCCATCACATGTTTCCATTTGAGATAATTTCTACCCTCTTTGAACCATTCTTCCTTCTGCCCGGCATCACCGGGATCAAGTTTGAATTTCCAGAAAAGGGGAGTTTTGAGGAAGGGGGGAGTAAATTCTGCGAGATCCATTACCCTTTTCAAACCGGCAATATCCCCATAATACTGTTCAGAATAATGCAGGATCTGAAGATTGTTTTTCTTACGGTATTTCAGAAGGGCAAGGGAGGATTCGTCTGTTTTTTCCGTAAGGGCAATATAGAAAAGACGGCCGTGTTCATTGAAGTCAGCAAGGCGTTTGACCAATGCTTTCTGTGTACAGGTAAGTCCGGGGGACTTCATAGCTGCATCAAGATATTTGCCTGCCTTTACAAAGTCGGCTTCTTTGTAGTAGGGAGTGATATTTTTTACAAGTCCCCTGGAATAGTTGTAGAATGTGCCCAGAGTTGTAATTTTATCAATATTTTTTTCAATGCGTTTTTCCCAGACATCTTTCCGCCAGTATTCAAAATATTTTCTCACACTTTCCCCTGCATTGCCATAGGCTTCCAGATAATGCCTGAAGCATTCTTCAAAACTTGCCGAAGGATTCTGCATGGCTTTGGCAAGGATATAATCCGAAAGCTGAACGGAGGGATTAAGGTTTTTATTACTGTCATAATCCACACCGATACATCCCTGTCCGACCATGAATTTCATTACATTATAAAAATGTTTTTCAAACCCGGCAGGCAGACACATCATCGCATAATAGTAATGACGGTTGGGACGGTAAAAAAAGTGTTTGAGCCCCATTTTCTTCCAGGAGGAAATATAATTTTCCAGAGAATCAAGAGTAAAGGAGGTGGGAACGACACCGATGACCACATCGTCAGCCAGTTTTTCTCTTCTGGGAGCATCCTGGGAGGCGTTATAGGCATACATGGAAACTTTCACATCCTTGCGGTATTTCTTTGCCCTTGCAAGGACATTATTTGCAAAATAGACATAACGGTCGGCAAGAGCGTGCGTCCAGTCTTTCTGCTGTTCAGGAGTGAGAACGTCCAGTTTCTTGCAGTTTTCACAATGACAGGAAAGCACATCCGGAGCATCATTTTCGCAAATATTCACATACTCGGGCATTCCCGCCTTTTTCCAGTTTTCAATGATTTTATCCCAGACTTTTTCATTGCTTACACAAAGAGCAATGATCCTGTCATATTTTTGTGAGGCAAGCACCTGTGCCATATCCCCGGAACGTCTTCCGGGAAATGTGGGAGCGCGTTTCCCCTGATTGAGAGCAAAAAATTCCGGATTGGTTTTGCCGTATTTTTTCCACCAGGAAGTAAATGCGTGTCCATACTGGGGGGGATTATGGAACCCCATTTTCATACGCCGGTTCCAGATCCCCTGTTTGCGGATGCCGCGGATATTCAGTTCAGGAATGAATTTGCCTTCCAGTTTGCTGACAACAACAGGATTGCGTTTGACAACAGCAATGTGATCCGGACCGGGCCAGCGGACATTCAGTGCTTCTTCAAGGAAGGTATAAACAGCATGACTGATCCCCTGATCATATTCTGCATCACCGAAGAAATAGGCAGCCTTTTCTGTAATAAGGAATCTTCCCTCTTCCCCTTTGAAGGTTTGTTTTGTTTCTCCGGGTGCAAATCCCACATAAAAGACATATTTTCCGGCAGGGATCTTTGACGCGGAAACGATAGGTACTTTACCGCCTCCAATCAGTTCCAGATGTTTCTTCAGATCTTCAGAAATTACTTTCAGGGATCCCTTTTTCTGTACGATCACAACATTTTTAAGATCGATATGCACATCTTTTGCAAAAACCGCCGCTGCCGCCGTTAAAAGCAGAAGTATTGTTAGAAATTTTTTCATTTTTTCCTTTTCAGCATTTTATCCGGTTTATTCTATCCGGCAGATAAAAAACGGGGCTGATATAATTGCAACAGCCCCGTTTACATTATTCGATAAAATACCCGGTCATACCGGGATCATTTTGCTCTGGAAACCAGGAAGACCTGTTTCCAGATCCCTCCGGCACCGCCTTTGTCACCAACTCTTACAGTGATATACTGGCGTGTTTTTGCATCACCTTTCACAAATTTGGTGATGTCCACACTGAAGGGGGTACTCCAGTCACTGGGGTTGATATAGGGACGGTGATGAACCTTTTCCCCGTTCACATAGATGGTGCAGGAATCATCCACAGCTCCGAAATAGAGATAGATATTGCGTTTTCCGAACCAGTCCGCAGGGATCTTTATTTCGGCAGCATACCAGGCAATACCGTCATAATCTTTGGTGAGAGCGCGGATTTCTTTGGAAATGGCTTTGTAATGTGCATAGGGTTTTTCCCAGTTGCGGTTTGTTGCCATTACATAGGGCCATTTTGTATAATTTTTGCCGTCTTTCTGCCAGCCTTCTTTTTCGCCCACTTCTTTGGGGTCAAGTTTGAATCTCCAGAAGAGGGGCATTTTGATAAAGGGAGGAGTAAATTCGGCAAGATCCATAACTCTCTTCAAACCGGCAACGTCGCCATAATACTGTTCAGTACCGTGAAGGACTTTGAGATTGTTTTTCTGACGGTATTTGAGAAGAGCAAGAGAATCTTTGTCATTCTTTCTGGAAACAGCATTGAAGAAGAGACGGCCGTGTTCATTGAAGTCAACAAGACGTTTCACCAATGCTTTCTGGTCAGAAGTAAGACCGGGGGTCTTCATGGCGGCATCAAGATATTTTCCGGCTTCGATAAAGTCGGATTCCTTGTAATAGGGGGTGATATTTTTTACAAGTCCTCTGGCATAATTATAGAATGCACCGAGTGTGGTAATTTTATCCACATCTTTCACAATGCGCTTTTCCCACACATTTTTCCGCCAGTATTCAAAATATTTACCTACATTTTCACCGGCTTTGCCGTAGGCTTCCAGATAGTGTTTCACACAATCTTCATAGCTCAAAGAGGGATTCTGCAGGGCTTTGGCGATCACATAGTCAGAGAACTGGACGGAGGGGTTGAGGGTCTTTCCTGTGTCATAGTCAAAACCGATACAGCCCTGTTTGACCATGAACTGAACTACATCATAGAAGTGCTTGTCAAAACCTGCGGGCAGGCACATCATGGCATAGTAATAGTGACGGTTGGGACGGTAATAGAAGTGTTTAAGTCCCATCTTTTTCCAGCCGGACACATATTTTGTGAGGGAGGGCATGGTAAAGTTGGTGGGAACGATACCGATGACTACTTCATCCGCAAGACGGATCTTTTTGGGAGCATCCTGGGAAGCATTGTAAGCATACATAGATACTTTCACATCTTTGCGGTACTTTTTGGCTCTTTTGAGAACTTCATTGGCAAAATAGACGTAACGGTCGGCAAGAGCGTGTGTCCAGTCTTTCTGCTGTTCAGGAGTGAGAACGTCCAGTTTTTTGCAGTTTTCACAATGGCAGGAAAGATTATCGGGAGCATCATTTTCGCAAAGGTTCACATATTCGGGCATTCCGGCTTTTTTCCAGTTTTCAATGATTCTGTCCCAGACTTTTTCATTGCTTACGCAAAGAGCAATGATCTGTGCATATTTGTTGGAAGCAAGAGCCTGTGCCATATCACCGGTATTTCTGCCCAGTCCTGTGGGAGCGCGTTTGCCGTAGTTGAGGGCAAAGTATTCCGGATGGGTTTTGCCGTACATTGCCCACCATTTTGTGAAAGCATGACCATACTGGGGGGGATTGTGTACGCCAAGTCTCATACGGCGGCTCCAGATTCCCTGATTACGGATACCGCGGATATTGAGAACGGGAGCAAAAGAGCCTTCCACTTTGCTGATGACAACAGGATTGCGTTTCACAACGGCGATCTGATCCACTCCGGGCCAGCGGACGCCGAGAGCTTCTTCAAGGAATGTATAGACGGCATGATAAGGTCCGTAATTCCGGTAGGTATCTCCATAGAAATAAGCTGCCTTATCTGTGACAAGGTAAATACCCTCTTCCCCTTTGAAACTTGTTTTTGCACCTTTGGGGGCGATCCCCACATAGAAAACATACTTTCCTGCGGGTACTTTGGAGGCGGGAACGATGGCAACTTTACCGCCGCCGATAAGTTCCAGATGTTTTTGCAAGTCTGCGGAAAGAGAAGCAAACTTTTTGTGCTGCTGTACGATCACAGCATTTTTGAGATCAATCTTCACATCTTTTGCGAAGATCACTGCTGCTGCAAATAAAAGCAGAAGCACTGTTAAGAGTTTTTTCATGTTTTTTCCTTTCTTTTGAGGATTGGTTTTTATTACAGTATTTCTTAAATTATTCATTCAGCCATTGGAAAACGCCGGACTTGGCACCGGTATCATCATGCCGTCTGCTGGGACGGAATTCCGGCAGATAACGCAACTCTTTTCCATATTTTTTGAAAGGCTTGACGGAACCGGCAAAAGTGATTATATTGGCACTTCTGGCACCATCATGGAGAAGGTAGATTCCGTAATAACTCAAATCCCATGCACCGCGGAAAGGTTTACTTGCACTGGATGTGCAGCTGTAAATGTTGTCACCCGGTTTTTGCTCTGAAGACGGAAAAGATGCCGCTTTATCATTGTTGTAAAGAATCGCAGTATCGCCGAACATAACGACCTCATTACCGCCTTTTTCCCGCACAAGTTCCATTGTTTTAATGGGCCTTAATGCTCCGGATGAATAGGCTTCCTCCCCAAATGTACCTCTGTTTATTCCATAAGTGGAACGGTACCGCCATCCTGTATCGTCAGGCCATTGCCCGGCGACATTTGACGCATTGGTGGGACAGCGGAAAATTTTACCGTTAGGCAGATATTTGAATAACTGCATCATGCTGTACCAGGCAACACCATTGTTTCTTCCGGGAATAAGGGCTTTGGAATAGTACCTTGTTACATTCCATTCCTTGAAATCGCTGTTGTAATACATAGCAGCAAGGTGCATCTGTTTGAGATTGTTCTTGCAGCTTACGCCTCTGCCTTTTTCTCTTGCAGAATTCAACGCTGGAAGAAGCATTCCTGCAAGAATGGCGATGATGGCTATGACTACCAGCAATTCGATAAGGGTAAATCTTTTACTTCTCATATCTGACTGTTCCTTTTTTGATTGTATGACTGTAAAATGAAAAAAAATCTCTGTATTAATATAAACTGTAAAGCTTATAATTTCAAGAAGTTATAATATAATAAATTTGTCAAAATATATCATTATGCAGATATTATATGCCAATACCTAAAGAATTTTCCGGATGGCCGCCTTTTGGAAAATATTTTCCTCCGCTCCCTTCCGGAAATTGTAGAATTACTGATTTACCCCGCAGAAGATCCCGCCGTTTTTGCCGTAAAGACCATCAGAACGGCGGTTGGGTTTGAAGACAGGTTCCACGCGGATCTTGCCATAGACTTTGAAAGGTTTGACTGCACCGGAAAAGTTTACAGTATTGGCACTGCGTAAGCCGTCATGAAGCAGATAAACTCCGTATGTACTGTAATCCCATGCACCGCGGTAGGAAAAGTTTTCGGAAGATGTCTGATTCATAATTGCCAGTCCCGGATATTTCTTATCTAATTTCAGAGAGGAACGGGAATCGTTGGCATCTCCTACCAGATTGGCAGTATCGGCAAACATGACAGTTTCATTGCCGCCTTTTTCCCGGAGAAGTTCTGTTGTCTTGATGGGCCTGACTCCGGGGGCGCTGGAATATGCCTGATCGCCGAAAGTTCCTGTTGTAAGCCCGTAAGTAGCAGAGTACATCGTTCCTCCGTCATCAGGATAGGTTCCCTTGACATTTGCAGCGTTGGAGGGACAGTGGAAGATTTTCCCGTTGGGCAGATATTTCATTACCTGCATCATGCCGTACCAGGTAACACCCTGTGTTCTTCCGGGAACGAGAGCCTTGGAAAACATTTTTGCCACATTCCATTCTTTAGAGTCACTGCTGTAATACATAGCAGCAAGGTGCATCTGTTTGAGATTGTTTTTACAGCTTACTCCTCTGCCTTTTTCCCTTGCAGAGTTCAATGCAGGAAGAAGCATCCCTGCCAGAATGGCGATAATGGCTATGACAACCAACAATTCGATAAGGGTAAAACCGTTACGTCGCATAATATTCATTATGTTACCTCCGTTGAGCTTGATTTTGTTATTTTTATCACTTTTTTGTTTATTGCTTTCCTTATTTCAGGTACAAGATTTTCCTTTGTTGTTTCACATAATGAATATTATGCGACGCATACTGTTCTGCAACAGTGCATCATAACAGTATGTTACAACCGGATAAAACAACCGTCCGCATATATTATAATCGAAACAGACAAAAAGTCAAGTCCCCGTATGTAAAATTACAGGTAAAATCAAGCATTAAAGTATAGATAAATATTGCCGGAAAAAGAAAAAAAACGGCAGATAGGACACCTGCCGTTTCAAACAGAAAAGAAATTTCTTATTTCTTTCTGGATACCAGCCAGACCCGTTTCCAGATCCCGCCAGCTCCTGCCTTATCCTCCACTCTCACAATAATGATCTGGGGGGTACGGGCATTGCCCTTCACATATTTCGTAACATCCACCGTAAAAGGAGTTGTCCAGTCATTGGAATTGACAAAGGGACGGTAGTGGACTTTTTCCCCGTTGACATAGACTGTACAGGATTCATCCACAGCTCCGAAGTAAAGATAGATATTGCGTTTACCGAACCAGTCGGAAGGAATATTGATACTTGTGGCATACCAGGCGATCCCGTCATAGGCTTTTGTAAGTTCCCGGATCTCTTTGGAAATGGCTTTATAATGACCATAGGGATTTTCCCAGTTTTTGTTGGTTGCCATCACATGTTTCCATTTCAGGATATTTCTGCCGTCTTTGTACCATCCTTCTTTTTCACCCACGTTTTTCGGGTCGAGCCTGAATCTCCAGAAGAGGGATGTTTCTTTGAAGGGAGGCTCAAATGCAGCAAGATCCTGTACTCTCTTGAGTCCGCATACATCCCCGTAATACTGTTCGGTTTCGTCCAGGACTTTGATGCCGTGTTTCTGACGGAATTTCAAAAGGGCGATGGAATCATTGTCCGTCTTTTTCACAATGGCATTGAACATAAGACGGCCGTGTTCATTAAAGTCCACAAGTTTCTGGATAAGTTTTTTCTGATCGTCCGTAAGTTCTTTGATCTTGAGAGCATTTTTAAGATAACTGCCTGCTTTGATAAAGTCGGATTCCTTATAGTAATCCTTCAAAGTCCAGACGATCCCTCTGGTATAATTGAAGCAGATCCCCACTTCCGTGATCCTGTTCACATTTTTCTCAATGCGTTTTTCCCAGACTTCTTTTCTCCAGTATTCAAAGTATTTTTCCACATCCTTACCGGCCTTACCGTAGGATTTCAGGAAGTCTTTCATCCAGTAGTCATAGGATTTGGAAGGATCCTGCATTCCCCGGGCAAGGAGATAATCGGAAAGCTGGATGGTGGGGTTGATGGTTTTGGCGGCATCGTAATCAAAGCCGATAGACCCCTGTTTGATCATAAACTGCAATACATCAAAGAAATGTTTATGGAATCCAGCAGGGAAGGAGAGCATGTTGTAATAATAATGCCGGTTGGGGCGGTAGAAGAAGTGTTTCAGCCCAACTTTCTTCCAGCTGGAAACATACTCTGTAAGAGAGGGCATGGTAAAGTTGGTGGGCACGATGCCGATAACGATATCTTCCGGGAGTTTCTCTCTTCTGGGAGCATCCTGGGAGGCATTGTAAGCATACATGGAGATCTTTACATCCTTACGGTATTTTTTCGCCTTTGCCAGTACCCCTTTGGCAAAATAGATGTAACGGTCGGCAAGAGCGTGAAGCCAGTCTTTCTGCTGTGCAGGAGTAAGGACATCCAGTTTTTTGCAGTTTTCACAATGACAGGACAACTGGTCGGGAGCATCGTTTTCGCAAAGATTGATATATTCCGGCATTCCTGCCTTTTTCCAGTCGGCAATGATCTGATCCCACACCTTTTCATTGCTGACGCAAAGAGCAATGGCTTCTGTGATCGAGGGGGAAAGAGCCTGGGCAACATCATTATTGTTTCTGCCCAACTGTGTGGGATAACGTCTGCCGTAGTTGAGGGCAAAATATTCAGGGTTGGTTTTGCCGAAGCGGTTCCACCATTTGGTGAAGGCGTGACCATAAGAGGGAGGATTGTGGGCTCCCATTCTCATACGGTAGTGCCAGACACCCTGACTGCGGATATTACGGATATTGAGTACCGGAATGAAAGAGCCTTCCGTCTTGCTGACAATGACAGGATTGCGTTTTGTTACAATGATATCATCCACATGGGGCCATTTTACATCCAATGCTTCTTCAAGGAAGGTATAGACGGCATGGCTTGCTCCCAGATAACGGAAGGTATCACCGTAAAAATAGGCTCCTTTATCTGTTACAAGGTATCTGCCTTCTTCGCCTTTGAAATTCTGTTTGACGCCTTTGGGGGCGATCCCCACATAAAAAGCATATTTTCCTGCGGGAACCTGTTTGGCAAATACAACAGGAACCTTACCTCCGCCGATAAGTTCCAGATGTTTCTGCAAGTCCTTTGCAAGAGAATCATAAACTTTGTTCTGCCGCACGATCACGGCATTTGTGAGATCGATCTTCACCTCTTTGGCAAAGAGTGCTGCCCCTGCAAGAATGAGCAGAAGCATAAGAAGCGTTTTTTTCATTGTTTTACCTTTCTTTTGTGATTATCGTATTAAAAATAATTTGACATTCTCTGAAAAAAATTCCGGAAAGATCATGCTGCACCCTTCCGGAGAAGAACAGCAACAAAAGTATTCAGGAAGATATAATAATCCATCCAGATCGACCAGTTGGCGACATAATATACATCCAGCTGTACCCGTTGTTCGTAACTTGTATTGCTTCTTCCGGAAACCTGCCATAAACCGGTGATCCCCGGCTTCACCAGGGAAAATATGGAGAAATCCTCTCCGTAATATTTTACTTCCTCCTGAACGATGGGTCTCGGTCCGATGATCGCCATCTCCCCTTTCAGTACATTGATAAACTGGGGCAATTCATCCAGGGAAGTCTTGCGGAGAAATCTTCCCAGAGGCGTAATACGGGGATCGTTTTTCAGTTTAAAATTCTCCTCCCACTCTTTTCTCTTCTCCGGATTCACTTCAAGAATATGTTTGAGAATAAAATCCGCATTGCGGTACATGGTGCGGAATTTGAGTACCTCAATCTCCTTCCCATGCTGTCCAAGCCGCTTTGCTTTATAAAACACCGGACCGGCACTGGTAAGTTTCACAAGAAGCGCGATCACCAGACAAAGGGGCAGGATCATGGGAAGGACGACACAGGCAATACCGATCTCCAGAATATTCTTTTCCCATCTGTGTAAATGCATTTTCATCGTATTTCCGATTTCCATCGCCCAGTGATAATTCAGCAGGATGGGATGGAAACCGCAAATGGCATTCCTGCCTTTGGGCGGAACCACAAGAATATGACAGAATGTACGCAGAAACATATGGAAATGTTTATCATACTCCCCGTCAGGAAGGCAGACAATAAGGTAATGCACATCCTTTTCCGCTGCAATCTCCGGGATCTCCGCTATTCTGCCGACAATATCCTCACCGGAAAGATGATCATCCAGAAATCCGGCGATCTCCATATTGAACCGCCAGTTTTCCGTAAGAGTTTTTGCCGCTCCCCTCGCCTCTTCCCCGGCTCCCGCAATAAGAACTTTCTGGGTGAAGATCTTATATTTGTGACACAGATACCGGAAACAATTACGGATCGCCGGCACAAAGATCAGTGTGGGAAACATCGCCGCAACAAGAGCAAGACGGCTGTAGGCTTCATTCGTCCGGATAAAGCCTGTAAAGGCAAACAAAACAAGATACCCTCCCACGATACTTAATGTGGATCTTTTCAGAGTTTCCACTCTGTTCAGCGCAATTCCAGGATAGAAGAAGTTATTGCCGTAAACACGGGAAATGGCATTGAGAATAACGATAATAAACGGAACATACAGAAGATCCAGACAGACACTCATCTCATACTTCCCCCCGCAGAGGTAATATATATACAGGGAGGAGCATAAAACGGCGTAAATCACACACCAGTCAATAAAGATCTGGCATAAACTGTACAGTCTGACCTGTTTTTTTGTTCCGAATTTAATTCTCATGGGATCACATGCTTCCATACCTGAAGTTTTCTGTTTCCGAAAGGAATCGGCTCACCGCTTTTTTTCAGCTGCCCCTGGAATATAAACTGAGTTCTCAGCATCCATTCTGCTTTGGAGGCATCTGTAACCAGAATATCTATGGGCGTATAGAATGATGCGGTACTGCCGCCGCCCAGATATGCAGCCGGGGCAAGTCTGCCGGGACAGTCAAAAACAACAAAAGGTCTTTTAGGGGAACGGTAGTAAAACAGATTCGGTTTCATATCTGAATCCGGCAATTTTTCTTTCCGCAGGATCCGACTGATCTCTTTCAGTGCAGAAAGATACCGGGCATCTCCGGGTCTCAAATGCAAGTTGATCTCTTTGCGGTAGCCGAGAAATATTGCAAAAAGCACGGAAAGGCAAAGAAGGGAGTACAACAGATATTTATTACGCAGGAAAGAAATGTTTTCTGCAAGAACTCTGCTGACAGCACAGCAGAAGATCCAGCACCATCCCAGCAGAAGAGGCAATGCCGGAACAATATATCTCGGGGAAAGAAAAAGTCTTTTATCTGTTACAGCGACCTGTACAAGAATGGCAAGATCCAGTGTAAGAAAAAGCAGAAAAAGCAATGTTTCCGCTTTTGTCCACTGCTTTGTCATTTTCCGGAAAAGGATCCCGGCAACAGCCAGCGGAAAGATCACAGGAGAAAATCCTTCAGCAAGACTTTGCAGATATTCCGTCAGATTGCTGGCTGGTTTGAATGCCAGGAAAAAAGCCCCGGCCACAAGACCGGCAGCAAAGAGAATACCGGCAGAAATCAAAAGGATCCGTCCGGCTTTTTTCTGAAGCAGAAAATGTACCAGATATACGGAAGCCGTAAAAAGCAGTATCCCGGGAATACAGATATAAAGATACCAGATACTCCAGGATGGTTCCGCATGGAAAAATTCTTCAATAAGATAATAGAATCTTGTCCCGGGGATCACATAATCAGTGGAATGGAAGTTTGCCAGCAGCTCCAGGGAACTTACTGCAATTACAAAAGAAAGAGCAATAAGAGTACGCCGGATAACCGGATATTTATACCGTTCCAATATACCGCACAGAAAAAGGAAGAGGGCTGTAATAAGCATAAGATCGCTTCTTGTACAGATCGCCAATCCCCCGGCAACTCCCAGAAGGATATAGTAACGCAGCTTCTCCCGTTCAAAGAAAATTTCTGTGATACTGTAAGTCATCAAAAGCTGAATAAACATTTTGGCACAGTCCCGTTCCCCGGATACAGCCAGAAGATTCACCACAGGAGCGCAACAGGCAAACAACAGAATCGTCCCTCTTGCCGCAGGAACGCCGAAAAGTCTTTTCATTATTGCATACAGCGGAAAAAAAGAGAGTACAAAAAAGAGAAAACTTGTCAGTTTACATGCCAGATAACCGGAACAGGATGCAAGATAAGCAATACACCCCGCCACAGTAGTATGGAAGCTCTGACATCTGGGGTGGAACGCATACAGGAAATCCCCGGAAGCAAAGGCTTCCGCCATGGGCGCATATCTTCCGGCAACATCTCTTCCGGGCCATTCACTTATAAAAAGAAGCGGCACATAAGCAAGAAGGATCAATGATGCAAGATGCCATGCGTAACGGCATAAGACATTCATCTCTTTTGCCACAGTATTCCATTGCGGATACCGTTGTTTCTGTATAAATTCTCTCATCATTTTTATCTGTTGCCACATCTGTTTCACGGTTATAAACGATAGAACATTGAAAAATATCCATACTCCGACAGAGCATAATATAGCATGATAAAAACGCCATTGCAAGCAAAGAATATTCTGCCGGACTGAAAAATATGGAAAATATGAAAATATGTTTTATACCGGAAGAGGAAACGCGCCTGTATGGTTATATCACATTTTCAGCTTGTATAATCCGGAATCCAGACGCTCCACTTTCCGTTCCAGTT
>JAZKZE010000134.1:0-7923 GCA_045612485.1 Victivallales bacterium
CCCTAAAGTATGATCTGTAATAAGTTCATGGATCAAGCCGGAAACCCCTGCTTCGGTGGGTTCCACATTCTTGAAATCCCCGGCGGTCAGAACTACGTTCATAATCTGTTTGACCTTGGTGGGGGATCCTGCAAGACCGCAGCGGCTTACATCAGCTCCGGCTTCTGCGGCAGTAAGTTCTGTAATAAGCAGACCTTTTTCTGCATATTTTTTCTCGAAATCTGCAACAGCGGCAGCTTTATCCGCATCAGCAGCAAGTGTGGAAGCAAATTCGCTTCTTCCCATAGCCTTTTTGTATTTCATAACTCTCTTGGCAGTCTGGGGACGGGGAGTATTGGCATCCACAACCGTGAGGAGGGCGGGCAAAGGAGATTCCAGGATCTCATAACCACCTTCAATAGCACGTTTTGCAACGATTTTTCCCTTGGTGAGTTCTTTAACTTCCTGAACATAGGAAATCTGGGGGATTTCCAGTTTTTCTGCGATCTGGGGACCAACCTGGGCGGTATCACCGTCGATAGCCTGACGTCCGCAGAGAACAAGATCAAAATCACCGATCTTCTTTGCCACACAATGAAGCGCATAACTTGTTGCAAGAGTATCAGAACCGGCAAAAGCACGGTCGGTAAGCAGGACAGCTTCATCTGCGCCCATACACATGGCATCCCGCAGAACCTTTGCGGCATTCGGGGGACCCATAGTAGCTACCACCACTTTCACATCCTGATACTTGTCTTTGATCTGAAGTGCCAATTCCACAGCATTCAGGTCCTCGGGGTTGAAGATTGCAGGCAGAGCCGCACGGTTCACTGTGCCGTCAGGCTTCATCGCATCGCCCGTTACATTCTTTGTATCGGGCACTTGCTTCACAAAAACAATGACTTTGTACACAGGTTACTCCTTACATTTTTGTTTATGTTAGCTGGTTTGTGTGTTCTTGCATCCTACGGGAAAAAAAAAGACAATGCTCCCATATATAAAACTACTTATAAATAATATAGCACACTTTTTTTATTTAGCAAGTATTTTTTCTTCACTTTTTTAATACATCTGAAAAAGCCCTGAGAAATAAAGCGGCATTTTTCACATCATGCACCCGTACAAACCCAACCCCGGCAAGAGTCAACGCACCCAGGATCCCCCAGGTCGCCGCGTCTCTTTCAGCCGGTGGAGCCTCATGTGTGATATTTTTGAGAAAAGATTTTCTTGATGGAGCATAAAATAACGGACAGGAAGTCAAATGACATAAATCTTCCGCCCTGCGGCACAACTCCCAATCCTGCTGCGGAGTCTTGGCAAATCCCAAGCCGGGATCCAGAAGGATACTTTCTTTTTTTATTCCAACCTCTATTGCCTTCACCATTACCTCATTGAGAAATTCCCCGGTCTCCCTTACTACATCATTATATATAAGGAATTTCTTATCCGTCATCGTTTGCGGTGTCCCTCTTGAATGCATCAGGATCACTCCGGCGGAACTTTCCGCCATGACTTTCCCCATATCCGGATCAAACTGCATTCCCGACACATCATTGATGATATCCGCCCCGGCCTCCATTGCACTTGCAGCTACGGCACTTTTTCTTGTATCCGCACTGATGACCGCATGGGGTCTTTCCTGACGCAGTGCCTTTATAAAAGGAATAAGACGTTTTTTTTCCTCTTCTATGGAGATCTCTTCCGATCCGGGCCGGGTGGATTCCCCGCCGGCATCAATGGCAAATGCGCCGTTATCCAGAAGAAAACAGGCCTCTTTCACAGCAGAATTTATATCCGGATATTTCCCGCCGTCACTGAAGGAATCCGGAGTAAGATTGATGATCCCGAATATCTGCGGGTATGAAAAAGAATCACAGGAGATCATTCCATGCCGGGGAAGAAAAAATTTTCTCCCATTTTTTTCTGTCATATCCATTCTTTTCCTCTTTTATAAAAAAAGAAGAACCTTTTTTCAAAGGCTCTTCTTCCCGTGTTTCATTTCATTCCTGAATACAGGATCATTTTACTCTTCAGTGGAAGAGGAACCTTCTTCCCCGTTTTCAGGGATTTCCGGAACATCTGTCACCTCTTCAGAAACCTCCTTTTTCACCGGTACTCCGGCAGCGGCAATGACCAGATCCTCTTCTTTCATTGCGGGAGCTTCAGGAGCATCCACTTCCACGACCACATTGGCTCCGGTGATCCTGTCATTTTTCCGCAGATCCATGATACGGACACCTTTGGAAAGTCTGCCCACAAGACGGATCTCTTTTACCATGATACGGGAGATGAGTCCACGTTCTGTAGTAAGGATGAGTTCATCGGAGGTATGGACACGCAGAGCGGCAACAACACTTTCCCCGTCCTTAAGATCCAGATTGCGTACCCCCATTGCAGCACGTTTGGTCAGGCGATAATTTTCCACATAGGAACGTTTTCCCATACCGCCGCTTGTAATAACAAGCAGCTGGGGTTTGCCGTTATCTTCTTCCTGGATCTCCTCATCGGCAGCGGCTTCTTCCACAGAAGTTTCCTCTTCTGTTTCGGGTATTTCAGGAATATTTGCTTCCTCTTCCGCGTCTTCCGCACCACTGTCGGCAGGAGCATTGGCGATCGCCTTGAGGGATTCAGCAGAAGCCGGAACCACTTCCATACTTACCACTTCGTCCCCATCGATCTTGAACTTGATCCCGGTGACACCTCTGGCAGATCTTCCCAGACATCTCACATCCGTTTCCAGGAAACGGCATGCCATACCTTTGGCACTGGAGAGAATGATTTCGCTGACACCGTCGGCAAGTTCAGCACCGATCAGGTCGTCGCCGTCATCCATGACAATGGCCTTCAAGCCCAGATTCCGAAGGTGTTTGAACTGAGAAAGGGCGGTTTTCTTGATCACACCGTTTCTTGTCGCCATAACAACGGACATATCCGGTTTTTCCAGCATTTCCCGTTTCAGAGTGACCATGGCACGGATCTGTTCACCGGATTCCACCTTGATCAGATTGACGATAGGTCTGCCCTTGCCGGTTCTTGCTCCTTCGGGAATATCATATACATTCAGCCAGTACATATAGCCCCGGTTGGTAAAGAAGAAGATAAGATCGTGACTGTCTGCATTAAAGAGATGTTCCACATGATCTTCTTCTTTGGTTTCCATACCGATGATGCCTACGCCGCCGCGATGCTGGGTACGGTAGGTATCCGCAGGCACGCGTTTGATATAACCGGTATTGGATACGGTAATAACACAGGAATGACGGGGAATAAGGTCGGCGATATTGATATCGCTTTCGTCGTAAGTGATCTCGGTACGGCGGGCATCGGCAAATTTGTTTTTGACATCAAGGAGTTCCTCTTTGATGATGCCGATACGCAATTCCCGGCTGGCAAGAACGCTGCGGAGATATTCGATCTGCTGCATAAGGGCGGCATATTCTTCTTCCAGGTCGGAGATCGCCAGGCCGGTCAGCTGATGCAGTCTCATTTCCAGAATGGCTGCCACCTGTAATTTGGATAGTTCGAATCTTTCCATCAAAGCCATTGCCGCATCCGCTTTTGTACGGGATTCCCGGATGATACGCACAACTTCATCAATATTGCGCACTGCTACAAGCAGACCGGATACGATATGTGCTCTTGCTTCCGCTTTTGCAAGTTCAAATCTGGTTCTGCGGATCACTACTTCCATACGATGGTCGATAAACGCCTGAAGCAGCTGAGTGAGATTCATGGTACGGGGTCTGTTGTGATCCACAACCAGCATCTGACAGCCGAACGCGCTTTCCAGCTGGGTATGGGAATAGAGCTGATTGAGTACCACATTTGCCATAAAGCCTTTTTTGATCTCGATGACAACACGGATACCCGTCTTCAGACTTGTTTCGTCACGCAGATCGGAAATACCGGAGATGACTTTGTCCTTCACCAGTTCCCCGATACGTTTTACCGTCATTTCCTTGTTTACCGCATAAGGGATCTCGGTAATAATGATCTTTTCCTTGCCCTTTTCCTCCACGATATTGGCTTTGGCGCGGATCTTGATGATGCCGTGCCCTGTTTCGTAAAGCTGTTTGATGGGATCAAGACCGCAGATCATGGCTCCTGTGGGGAAGTCGGGACCAGGAAGGAACTGCATCAGTTCTCTTACGCTTGCGGCAGGGTGTTCCAGAAGGTGTACGGTAGCATCCACCACTTCCCCCAGATTGTGGGGCGGGATATTGGTAGCCATACCCACCCCGATACCCATACTGCCATTTACCAGAAGGTTGGGGAATTTTGCAGGCAGGACTTCCGGTTCCACAGTTTCTTCGTCAAAGGTGGGAATCATGGGAACAGTATCTTTTTCAATATCCGCAAGCAGTTCTTCTGTGAAACGCTGCAATTTACACTCGGTATAACGGTAGGCAGCAGGCGGGTCACCGTCGATGGAGCCGAAGTTTCCCTGACCGTACACCAGAGGCATACGCATGGAGAAATCCTGTGCCATACGCACAAGGGCATCATATACGGAACTGTCCCCGTGAGGATGGTAGTTACCGATCACTTCACCGACGACCTTCGCACTCTTCAGGGTCTTGACAGAATAGGTCAGCCCCAGTTTCTTCATGGCATAAAGAATACGGCGGTTACAGGGCTTCAGACCGTCACGCACATCAGGAATGGCACGCCCCACGTTCACACTGAGAGAATACTGCAAATAGGCAGTATGCATAATATCTTCGATGTTCACCGGAAAATCATTTCTGGGAACAGCACTGTCCGTTTCAGGTACCGCTTCCTCATTTTCAGCGGCAGGATCCATTACAGGCTCCACGGGGGGCATTTCGTCATTTTCGCTCATTTTCTTTCCGTTTCCGTAAAAGGGTTGATTTCTTTACAATTTACACGTGTATAATATACACCCTTAAAGACAAGATTGCAACCCTTTTGCGCGTATGCGGGCGAAAAACTTTAAATATTTAAAAGAAAAACCGGTCTGAAATATACGGTTATAAATCAGACCGGAATACAAAAAAAGAGGAACCTGCAATAACGGTTCCCCGGAGATTTCAAGCAAAAATGTCTGCTTATTCCCCTTCCAGAGTATCAAAAAATTCTTTCACAGGATAGATTTTTGTCACTGCTTCCACATTGCATCCCACCATGTAAAGACCATGATCCACATCACCGTTTTTCGTGGCAAGAAGGGCTCTGGCTATACAGAACAGGGATTTGGCAGGATTACAGGAACGCAGACAGCGGTAGGGACAGGTGAACTTTTCTTTTCCGCCTTCCAGAACTCTCTGCACCAGCGGAGTCTTGAGGACACGCACAGGAAGCCCTACAGGACTCTTGATGACCACAATATCTTCCTTCTTTGCATCCACAAGCACCTGTTTGCTCTTTGCGTCGATCCCGGCTTCTTCCGTAGCGATGAAATATGTACCGACCTGCACGCCGTCATACCCCATTTTGAGAAATTTTTCAATATCCTCTCTGCATGCCACCTCTTCAGCGGCAAGAATGGGATGTTCCAGACCATACTGTTTCATCACTTCTTTTACCTCTTTGATGAGGATATCCATGGAACAGGTATGGGGATTGGCGATCATTTCTTCCGTGAAGCCCAGATGCCCGCCGCATTTGGGTCCTTCAATGATCACAGCATCCGGTTTGCGGTTGTATTTCCTCAGCCAGGTCTTGACCACCACTTCATAGGCTCTTCCGCTGGAAATGACAGGAATAAGGGCAATATCCGCATCCCCCACATACTCAGGAAGTACAAGAGGAAGCCCAGCCCCGGAAATAATATAATCAACGCCTTCAGCGACGGCGGTTTCCACGATTTCTTTGTAGTTGGAAAGTGCCACCATCACATTGACTCCCAGATTGGGTTTATTGTCAGAAAGTTTTCTTGCTCTTCTGATCTCATTGGCAAGTTCCACATTGCACTCTTCCACAAAGTGGGTCATCCCCCGTTCAGGATCTCCCAGTCCCACACTGGCGATCGTACCCATACCGCCGAGATTCACAACTGCCGCGGCAAGATCCGCTGTCCCGATCCTTACTCCCATACCAGCCTGGATCACAGGGTATTTCACTTCCAGATTTCTTATTTTCAGTGAAGGTAATCTCATAAATTCTCCGTTTTTCTCATTCAGCAATATTTTATTTTTCATAAAATAGCACGGTTTGGCTACAAGTCAAGTCCACAGTTCCCCATCCTCTTCACATTTCTGCAATATTTTCCATTTTCAGACAGGATACACCTCTTTTTATGACAGTTAAAGGAGTGAACTGTTCCGGGAATCGTTCAGACGGAAAAAGACATTTTTTCCGTATAAAACATAAAATTTGAACCTGAAAAAAGTGAAAAAAACTATTATTTTCCCATTGATTTTTCTCTTTCCCGGAGTTATCTTTTTTCAAAAAAAATACAGAAATCCTGAAACGGCAAAGAAAGGAGCAGAGTTATTCCCCGCCAACACGGGGCAATGACAGAAAACATATAAAACAACACACAAAAAAAGGGGGATTTTTTATGTGGACAAAAGGCGTTGACATCTATTCGGTAAGGGAGATCAGAACCAAAACAGATATCCTTTTCGGTATCGGGGCATTGAGCTGTATGGATAATATCCTTGCAGAACTTGCCGGACGCGGTATAAAAAATGTTCTTGTGCTGACAGGAAAAACCGGAGCAAAAAGCTCCCGGGCATGGCAGCAGACCCGTATGTATCTGGAGGAAAAGGAGTTCACCTGGGCCCTTTACGATAAGATCACCCCCAATCCATCTGCCGGAAGCGTGGATGAAGCGGTACAGCTCGGTCAGGAATCGGGGGCGCAAGCGGTGATCGCCATCGGCGGGGGAAGCGTGATCGATGCGGCAAAATGCGTTTCTGTACTTCTGCCCGCCCGGGGGAGAAAATGTGTGGATCTCTCCGGCGGCACATATACGGCGGAAAAAAATGTCCCGCTTATTGCCGTAAATCTCACCCACGGTTCCGGCAGTGAAAACAATGCATTTGCCATGATCTTTTTCGAGAACACAAAGGAAAAGAGAGTATTGTATTCCCCGTTGTTCTATCCGTGGAAAGTCATCTGTGATCCGGCATTGACCCTCACTCTTCCCAAAGAACAGATCTGTTACGGGGTGATGGTAACAGTCAATCATGCACTGGAATCCTCCACAAGTTCCAGAGCCAATCCCATGAGTATGATGCTGGCACATGAGGTCATGCGTCTTGCGGTAAAATACCTTCCGGAAGCGGAAAAGGATAAAACAAACCTTGAAGCAAGATATTTTCTCATGTACGCTTCGCTGCTTGCCGGAATGGCATCGGACAACGGTTCCTTCCATTTTGCCCAGATCCTTGCCCATCCCCTCGCCGCCATGAAACCGGATCTGCCTCACGGCCTGGGGATCTCCATCCTTATGCCGGCGGTGGTGAAAAAAATTTATCCGGAATGTGGAAAAAGCCTTGCTGCAGTCCTTTCCCCCATCATTCCCGACCTGGAAGGAAGGGCGGATGAAGCGGAAGATGCTGCGGCAGGTCTGGAAACGTGGCTGTCATCCTACGGGATCCCGAAAAAATTACAGGAAATAGGTTTTTTAAGGGAAAATATTGATGAGCTTGTAAATGCAAGTTACAGTATTTCCTCCTATTCCCTTCTTCTTTCCGTTTCCCAGGCGGAATGTTCCCGGGAGGCGATCCGTTCCATCTTTGATGATGCTCTGACTCCTGACAGGAGCAAATAAACCGCCGGAAAAGAAAAGGTTCAGTATGGCGACACTTCTCCGTATCCTGCTGTACTGAACCAAAAAATACACAGCTGTCCCATAAAATCATGGAAAAAAGAGAAATGTTCGGTTGCCAGGCGAGGCGGTTGCCAACCAGCGCGCAGTGGATGTGCGAATGAACCGCAGGGCAATCGCCTTGCGGACGCTCACAAGGAATTGTG
>JAZKZE010000135.1:0-7538 GCA_045612485.1 Victivallales bacterium
TTCCGTAAGCGGAAATTCCGCCTCCGGAACGGTGTACCGCAATGAACTGGTTGCCACAGACGGTAATTTTGATATGAATACCCTTGCAGCCAACCGTAAAGGGGAATATTTCCAGTATTTTGATCTTGCTGTAAGCAGACTGTTTTTTTATGCAGCCTCTCTCACCAGCGGTTCTGCAAGGATCAATGATGTGATGAGCGACCCCAAACTCAGGGACGTACGCAGAGCATTGGCAAGATTCGGTATCGGGGCGAAAATAGATATTGAAGATACGGTATATATGCCGGATATTTACTCAGAAAAAAAATGAAACAGGAGAAAAAAATATGAGCATTTGCCGTAATCCTGAAGAAAAGATTTTTACAGAAGAAGCAGAACTTGTTTCCTGGCGGGAAAACATGCGGAAAAAAGGGCAGAAAGTCGTCCTGACCAACGGGTGTTTCGATATTCTCCACAGAGGTCATACCCAATATTTGCAGGGGGCAAGAGCCGCCGGGGATGCCCTGATCGTTCTGCTGAACTCCGATTCTTCCGTACGGGCATTGAAAGGGGAAAACCGTCCTATAAACCGGGAGGAGGACCGTGCTTATGTGCTTGCCTCTCTGGAGTGCGTGGATGCCGTTTACATTTTCCCCTCTTCCAGATGTGACAGGCAAATAGCCATGTTCAAACCGGACTATTATGCCAAAGGCGCAGATTATACCGTGGAAAAACTGGATAAGGATGAACTTGCCTCTTTACGTTCCTGCGGAGCGGAGATCGCCTTTATTGAACTTGTTCCGGGCTTATCCACTACAAATATTATCAAAAAAAGTGCAAATATTTCCAAATAACCCATTCCTGAAATACAACAGGAAAACAAAAAGGATGATAAAATGTATAAAATCGGTTATGCACAGGAGATCTTCACTCCCCCCACAGGTGTGGATCTTGCCGGGTATTTCAATCTGAGACTCAATGAAGGCATGTATGATGACCTTATGGTCAAATGCGTTGCTTTTGAACTCAAGGGCAAAAAGTTCGGGATCCTTTCCTTTGACTTGTGTTCCATTGCCGCCCCTCTCTTTGATGTACTCAAAGAACGTATCACAGCCAAATTCGGTGCCGAGATCTATGATAACTTCATCTTCTGCGCCACCCATACCCATACCGGTCCCCGTTTCGTAAAAGATACCTCCACATACGATGAACGCACCATGTATGCTTTCAATCAGTGTGCCGATGCCGCCATGCGTGCATTGGAACGGGCTCTTATGAACCTTCTTCCCGGCGAACTGGAAGTGGGAAGCGTTTACAACAACCCCTACGGTTTTGTCCGCCGTTACTGGATGAAAAACGGTACTCTCATCACCAATCCCGGCTGGAGAAATCCCGATATCGACAAACCCGAATGTGACTTTGACCGCACCATCGGTATCCTTGCGGTAAAGCAGGGCGGAAGACTTGTCGCCCTTATCTGCAACATTGCCAACCACGGCGATACCATCGGCGGCAGTATTGTTTCCGCTGACTGGTACGGCAGATTCACCCAGGAGATCCAGCACTCCCTCAAGACCTCTCTTCCTGTGATCGTGCTTGACGATGCCTCCGGTGACATCAACCACTTTGACTTCCATCAGGACATCAATCAGAGTTCCTATGCGGAAGCCACCCGTATCGGAAGAGGCTATGCCACAATCGTTCTGGATGCGCTGGATAAACTGGAAAAAGTTACAGCGGATACCGTTCAGATCAAAAATGATACAGTAGTCATCCCCCACAGAAAGATCACTCCTGAAGAGCTGGCAGAAGCCAAACACACTCTTGCCACTGTTCCCGATATCAAGAAAGAAGGGGACTTTGAAAGTCAGGATCTTGCCAATAAGGTTCCTGCCGCATTGCGTTACTTTGCCCAGAGAGTCATCGACTGTCACGAAAAGAGTGTCCCCTCCCATGAAGGAAGGATCACCTCCATCGAGCTGGGCGATCAGGTGGCATTTGTAACACTTCCCGGCGAACCTTTCAACGGCATCTCCCGTGCCATCCGTGAAAAGAGTCCCTGTAAATATACCTTTGTAGTGGAACTTGCCCAGAGCGTTTCCGGCTATGTTCCCATGCCGGAATGTTTTGAAAGAGGCGGATATGAGGTTCAGGCGGGTATTGATACTGTTGCCAAAGATGCGGCAACCGAGATCATCAATGCTTCTCTGAAAAACCTCTGAAAAACCTGTTTTTAAGGTAGATCATACCATAAGAATGGGGAGTGTTGTCAGAAGCAAGACGGCACTCCCCCTTTTTTGAGATAAAAAATTATTGAAAGAAAAAAATATGAAACAACTGAAAATTGCTGTAGTGGGTCTCGGTCACAGAGGCCGTCTGATGGTGAAACTTGCCAAAGAAGGATTTGATAATGTACAGGTACTTGCCGCCTGCGATCTGGATGCGGAACTGTGGGAGAAACAACAGTATCTTGTTGACCGCCCCATGAAAGAGGTACTTCCCGGTACAAAATTCTATACCTCCTACGATCAGCTTCTGGAGGAACACGGCAGTGAACTTGATCTTGTGATGGTGGAAACCGGAGCAGATGTCCATGCAAAATTCTGTATCAAAGCACTGGAAAAGGATATTGCTGTATTTTCCGATATTCCCTCTGTCGCCTCTCTGGGGGAAGCCAAAGCTCTGTGGGAAGCGGAACAGAAATCCAAGGCGGGTCTGATGACCGGGGCAAACCCCAACTATGCAGGATTCGTCAATACCTTCGTGGGACTTTTTGAACGGGGACTTATGGGCGACCCCTTCTATCTGGAATGTGAATATGTAGGCGGAACAATGGGCAAACTCAGTGATGACAGCCCCATCCTTGCCCACAGTGATTGGAGAAGAGTATTTCCTGCTATCCGTTACTGTACTCACTCGCTGGGGCCCTTCCTCCGTTTTCTGAAAGAAGATCTGCGTTATGCCATCTGTCTGGGAACCGGGGCGCACGTTGTCCCCACATTGCCTGCTGACGATATGCAGGCGGCATTCTTCCAGACTGAATCCGGCGTCATCATCCGTCTTCTGCGCAACCGCTGCGACGGAAAGATCCGTGCGGAATTCGGACACCACTCCTTCCGGGGCTGGGGTACAAAAGGTTATTTTGAAAGAGTGGACTACCGCAACAGCAAAACTCCTCCTGTGATCCGTTTCCAGTCCACCGAAATGCCCGGAACAAGATCTCTTACGGAACTCAAAGCTGAATGGATGCCTGAAGAATATGAAGGAAATCCCAAAGCCATGGGTCACGGCGGATGCGATTACGCTCTTCTGGATGATATGTTCAAAGCATTGGAAAAAGGAAAGAAAGAATTCCCCATTTCCCTGCGTGAAGGTTTGCGTATGACCCTTCCCGGGATCTATGCGGCAAAATCGGCATACCTCAAAGGGGAAAAACTTACCATCCATTATCCCTGGGAAAAAGAGTTTGCCGCTGATGTGGAAAAATATGATGCCATAAAGGAATATTGACAAACTTGAAATTATTTCCGGCTGACCGTCAGTCATAAACGGTATTGACCTGACCGGATATGGATATATAAAAAGGGGACATTGCAAAACTGCAAACAGTTCTGCAATGTCCCCTGATTTTTTTACAAGAGAGCTTTGTTGAAAATATTATTTTTTCCCGCCGGTAAGCCACAGGAGGGCGCCGGGACCGCCATCCCCCACACAGTACAGGGTAAAGGTATGAAAGGAGCCTTCTTTCAAATTGCAGGATAGTTTCATGACTCCTTCCCCGCCTTTCGCCTCTGTTTCCCCGCATTTTTTTCCGTCAATGTAAAGAACGCATTTACCCTTGAGTTTCGGAAATGTAAGATAATATGGTGCAGAAAGCCCCTGTGGAAGTTTGATCCTTACACAATACCACGCCGCCCCTTTGTAGGAACGCAGAAATTTATACAGCACAGGATCAGTTTCACTGCGGTAGGGATTGCTCCAGAAGAAATCTGTACGCAGGAAATTTCCTTTTTTCCATTCCGCATGATCCTTTTTATACCATTCTTCTCTGAGTCCTTTATTTTCCGGGTCGGCTTTGAAATACCAGGCAATAGGCATTTTGATCCAGGGAAGAGGATAGTTTTGCAGAAAGCCTGTAACTTCCGGCAAAGCTGTCACTCTGTAGGTATTTTCGGTGGCAATGATCCCCATAAGATCCAGTTCCATTTTATTTCTGTATTTTTTCCGGAAGGCAAGCAATTCCGAAGCGGCTTTATATTTTTCCTGATCTTTTTTCGTTATGGCGTGGAAAATAAGACGCATGTGTTTATTGGCAAGGATCGCTTCTTCCACAAGTGCCTTTGCATTTTTGTTCAGGTCCTTTTTCAACGCTTTCTGTAAAAGAGCGTCTGTAATATCAAAATCACTTTCTTTATAGTAATCCTTCAAATTCCAAAGCAATCCCCGCAGGAAATTATGCACTCTGCCTTTTTTTACGATCTTACCGTAATTGGGGCCCAGACGTTTTTCCCAGACTTCCTGCCGCCAGTAGCGGTAGAATTCCCCCATTTCGGATGCGGCATTTCCGTAGAGAAGCAGAAATTCCTTTTCGATCTCTTCAAAACTTTTTTCCGGTTCAAGAAAAGCCCTTGCAAGAGTATAGTCATGGAAGGCACTTACCGCCCAGGAGGGCATGATATGATCGTAATCGGTAGCGTCTGCTCCATATTTATAAGCAGTCCGGAAGGCCGTATATGCCTGTTTTTCCATTCCCAGGAAAAGACCGCTCTTCATGGTATAATAGTGCAGATTCGGGCGTATGGCAAAGTGTTTCAGCCCGGCTTTCTGCCAGCTGGAATAGAGTTTTTCCAGTTTATCTGTTTCCAGAGTAACGGGAACGATCCCGGCATAGATATTGCCCTTTATTTTTATATTCCGGGGGGCTTCCAGCCCGCTTTCATAAGCATACAGGACTACCGGTGTATTATTCCCGCTCATCTCTGATACTCTATTGGCAAGAAAAACATAACGGTCTGTCACATAGGGCAGATAGGCAGGCAATTTTCCTTTGGGATCATACCCGTCGATCATTAAACATCTTTCACAGCGGCAGAACCCCTGGGGCATATCATTCATACATACATTGATCCTGCCCCTTTTCCCACGTTTTGTCCAGTCCTGGATGACCTGTTCTGCCACACCTTTTTCCGTAGGACAGATTTTGGTAAAACTTCTGTCCCTTTCGGAAAACTTTCCGGTATAATGCCGCTGTTCCGGTTCCCTTTTACCGTATTTATTGATGGCGATATATTCCGGATGTGTTTTATGGAAACGGTCATACCACTTGGTGAAAGCGTGACCGTAATTGGGATGCAAGCCTCCCATTCTGTGCCGGTTCCGCCACAAAGATTCCTCCTGTTCCTTTCTGTCGTATTCCTCTTTCGTCAACTGGAAAAAAGAATAATTGACAAGGGCGGGAGGAAGAGTTTTACTGTATCTGCCTTTCCGGAAACTTCTTCTGATCTGCCGGAAAACAAGTTTGGGTATATAGGTATTTTCCCCGGTTTGGAATGAGATCTTTTCTGAAGGAGTATAAACGATCCCTTTTTCCCCGGGGCGTATCCATTTTACGGAAAGATCTTTCTGTAAAAACCAGTAGGCTGCCCCGCTTCTCCCTTCCAGAACGGTCTCCTTTTCCCCGGTCTTTACAGTACACTTTCCTTTTTTTGCCTCCTCAGTATCTGTATAGACAAAGCGGAATATATATTTTCCTTTAAGATTTTTTCCTTCTTCTGAAAGCTCATTTACTTCCACTTTCTTCTTCCTTCCGGTGATAAGTTCAAAGTGGTAAGCAAGATCCTGTGCCTCATCCCATGTTTTTTTACCGGAAAGAATAAGGATATTTTCAGGCGAAAGAATGATCTCTTTACCGGAAAGAATAAGTGCAAAAGAAAAAACAGAAAGAAAAATAAAGAGGTTCCGCATATAAAACGATCCTTTCCTTACAGATAAAGAGTAAATGTTTCATTGGGTTTGATATTGCCGAGATACAATCTTCCGGTTCCGCCTTCCCCTTTTGCAAGAACAGCTTTTTCCGGTGTCCCGAAAAGGAAAGTGAAACGGAGCATTTTTTCTTCCACTGCTCCGGGAAGAGAGGCTAAAGGCCAGGAAAGAACAAGCGTATCTCCTGTATAATTCATTGTGAAAGAGGAATCAAAATCTTCTCCGGTAATGATAAGACTCATATTCCCTTTGCGGATACATTTGCCCTTTTCCACATTGAATACATCCTGCAATGCAAAACACGTTCCGGTAAGATCCATGAAATATGCCTTTCCCCATACATCACACTGAGCAGGAAAATCTTTGATGGTCAATACAAAATTTTCCCTGTCTTTTTTCCACGACCAGGAGTAATTTTCCGCCTGTTTCACGGTATTTTCGGGAACAATATCCAGAATCATTTTTTCTGCATACTGCAAGGGGGTAAGCCCGCTTTTCACACCAGACAGCAATTTTTCCGCTTCTGCATAAGATTCATCAGCGATCTGCATGGCTTTTGCGGTTTTCTCTTCATCAAAGATCCGGCACAATGCCTCCCCGTGATACCCCAGACGGGAGTCTGCTTCCAGTAACGGGATACATTTTTCACAAAGTTCTTTATGTTTTGCCAGAAGCCCCTTCATCTCCTCAATAAGGGAAATATACTCATTTTGCGAAAGTTTTTCCGTATAAAGGCGTCTTCTGAGAAGGAAAAAGTCCAGAAGGAGAGAGGTTCCTTGCATAAGAAGTCCCAGAAGTTGGGAATTTCCAATATCCAGTTGATGATCCCGGCTCTCTTTGAAAACTTCTTTCAGAGGCAGGATCTTTTTCAATCCCTCCTGCCATTGGGTACTCATTTCTTTCATAAGAATTGCGGCATCTTCCAGAGTGAAACCTGCCAATGCCTCCCCTATGGCATCGCCGCCGAATTCAAAATTGGGTTTCCAGGGCGGGGCAAGAGGATCAAGATCGGGAAGGAAATGATATTTCCACATCATAAAAGAGTTCTGCGGAGCGTAATACTGGAACATCAAGGCAAAGGGGAATGATCTGTAGGCATCCGTAAAGATATTCCATGCTTCCACCATCTTTCCTGCATATTTTCCCCAAACCGGCAGAGCAAGGCGGAAAAGAAAATCCTCTTTACTTCCGGAAAAATCCTCAAAGGCAAGACGGCCGCATGCCCGTTCCATAAGTCCGGGGAAATTCCCGATGTACCAGGACTGCATCACGCTGTTCACATTCAATTCATACATCGCTTTGTATTTATTGTAGGCGATCTCCGGAACAGGAATATAGGGTACGGGGGTGAGTTCATGGCCGCATCCCAGCTGGAGTTTTGCCCCCATAAGACCGTTTTTCCGCTGAAGGGCGGCTTCTTTGTATCTGTCTGCCGGACCTTCATAGGAGACCCAGTAATCCCCGGCAAGATGTTTTTTCCCCAGCTGGATCTTTTCCCCGCCGGACTCAAAATTGAATTGTGCGATCACTTCCGGCGGAGTATATTGTGCAAATTTGCTGCACCAGGATGCGAGGGG
>JAZKZE010000136.1:0-23211 GCA_045612485.1 Victivallales bacterium
AATGCGTGTGACGATCAAAGATATTGCAATGGCGGCAGGAGTGACCCCTTCAGTTGTTTCCAATGTACTTACCGGAAGAACTGCGGCAAGGTGTGCGCCTGCCAAGAAACAGGAGATCATGGAACTTGTCCGGAAAATGGGATACCGCCCCAATAAAGCCGCCCAGGGACTTGCCAATAAGAAAAGTAAGCAGATCGGTTTGCTTTCCTACAGTCCCAAAGACCCGGCTTATGCGGAGATCATTGCGGAGATCCACGATCAGTTGAGCAGGAAAGGTTACGGGATCATCTGCGGTTTCTGGAACAGTATCGACAGAGTGGAAAATGCTTTTGAAAGTGTGCTTTCCTATCCTCTTGACGGTTTGATCTCTCTGCATGATGAATTATATGAGTTGATTCCGGAAGGATTGCCTGCCGTATTCGGCGGAGCGGAATTTCCGGGAAAAAATTGCGTTATACAGGATAAAGAAAAATATTTCCGTGATGCGGGAGATTTTCTCAAGAAACTTGGTCACACAAAAATTGGATATTTTGCTTCCAATGCCACAGTTATGGACGATCTTTTTCAGAAAACTGTACAGGAATACGGCTTTATCAATAAGAAAAAGTGGAATCGTAAAAGTACGGGGTTTTATGAGGATGCACTTGTGGAGGCCGGGGAATTATTTAAAGAATCTGATCTTCCCACGGCTATTCTTTGCCGTAATGATTATACAGCTCTTGCGGCAATGAAAGAAGCGAAAAAGGTCGGAATAAAAGTCCCGGAAGATCTTACCATAATCGGGGCAGACGGGCTTCAGGCGGCTTTTTACAGTGATCCGCCTTTAACCACCTTCCGTTTTCCCGTGGAAAGATTTGTGGAAAAACTTCTGGAAAAACTTTTTACAGCAGACGGAAATAAAGAAACAGTAAAGATCCCTCTTGAACTTCAGGAGAGAGGTACAAGCGGAAAATGTCCAATGGAAAAAAATAACAATTAAAATAAAAACAGGAGAAAAAATGAAAAGAAGTCAAAAAAGATTCACTCTTATCGAATTGCTTGTTGTTATAGCAATCATCGCTATCCTTGCCGGAATGTTATTGCCTGCATTGAGCCGGGCAAGGGAAAGTGCCAGAAAAATATACTGCATCAATAATGTCAAACAGATCGGACTTGCCATTTCCCTCTATACAGGGGACTACCGTGAATATATGCCCAGAGGCTATTACTGGAGTGAACTGCTGATCCCCTCCTATATAAAGAGGTCCGGAGGGACCGGGCCTTATACGATCCATTCCACCTCTTACAACAGGGGACTTCTCCTCTGTCCTTCCACAAAACCCTTTGAGAATCCCACCAAGGAGATGTATATAACAAGTTACGGGCCCACCATGCGTTATGATTCTCCCCAGACTTCCTATCCGGCAATGAACGGTGCATGGGTCCTGCATGGTTCCAGCAACGCCTCATGGCGTTCAAAATACCGGAAGATGAATACCATTACAGCCGGTACGATCCTTATGGTGGAAAAGAAGTTGAGCGGAACCTATCTTACTCCCCTCAACGGTTATACATCCAATGATGAACAGACTATTCCCTATTACTGGAACAACCATAAATGGAACAGTGCTTACGGTCCCAATGGCTATATCCACAATGGAAATGTTACTTCCCTTTTCAGTGATGGTTCCGTCCGCAATCTGAAAAGAGGACACCGGGTAACAGATGAGTGGATCCCCCTGTGATTTTGCCAGAAGGAAAAAACAAAAGGAATGAAAAATGAAAAAGATCCTATTGGGTATATTTATACTTTCCACCCTCTTTATTACCACTCTTTCTGCATTTGATATTGCGGAAGACACCTCCATTATCCTGCCGGAAAAGCCTTTGAAGAGTACCATTCTTGCGGCAGATGAACTTGCAAAGTATGTGGAAAAAGTTTCTTCCATTAAACTCACAAAAAATAAAAAGGATGCAAAAAACTTTATTTATGTGGGGCTTGCTTCCGATTTCAACGATCTTCCCGCTTCTCTGAAAAATAAACTTGCAAAAACAAAAGCGGAGGATTCCTATATCCTCTATGTCAAAGGCAATAAAATGTTTTTTGCCGGAAAAAGCAAGACGGCGGAACTTTATGCGGTTTATCAGTTTCTGGAAAGAGAACTTGGAATACGTTTCTTCAAGCCAGCCAACAAATTTGATCCCGGGGAATATATCCCTTTTCAGAAAAGAAATCGTATTGTTATTGCCGAACAGGAAGAAATCCGGGAACCTGCTTTCCGGCGGCGGCTTCTTGTCCAAACCGGTTGGAACTGGATCGATCATCCTGTTAATGGGGTCAAATGGAGTGTGAAAGGCGGCTTCCAGATGCGTGCTGCCTACTACTATCCCGGCAGAATCAAAAGGAAAAATGCCGGACAGACTGCTCTGTATGAACTCCGCACGCGGGATGTCTGGGAAGAAAATGATCATTCCCTTTTTCAACGGGCGATTCCCGTAAAAAAATATTTTAAGAGCAATCCGGAATATTTTGCACTTGTCAATGGAAAAAGGGCAAAAACGGAATCTCACCTTATCGGTTACTGTATGAGTAATCCGGATGTGAGACGGCTTGCTGCGGAATACATTATCAAAAATATTAAAGAAAAAAAGAAAGAAGGTATCCTCTATATACTGGGGGCGGGACTTGCTGATACGGGAAGAGGATTTTGCGAATGTGAAAATTGTGTAAAAGAAAACGGACAGAAAAAATTCAACTGGCGGGATATCAGTACCGTTTATCAGAAGAGTATCAAGGCGATTTTTGATATTGTTTATAAAGAGATCCCTGATGCCGGATTGACTGTCTGGGCGTATAATACTTACAGAAAACCGCCTGCGGAAGATGTCAAACTGGATCCCCGAACTCATTTTCTCTATATGACTCTGGACAGATGCTATGCTCACAGTATGTCAAGTCATTGTCACAGAAATTCCACCCATAAAAAATGGCTCAAAGAGTATATTGCCCGGAATAAAGAAGTTGCCATCTATGAGTACTTCCTCTGCTCTGCCGGAAGAAACTATACCCCGCAGGAACTTGTTCAGGCAGAAGATATCCGGTATTTCCACAGCACCGGCGTCACAGGCTGGGAAGAAGAGACATTCTTTGAGGACAGCGTTTCCTGGAATAAAAAAGTGATCTCCGGAGAAGGGAATGAGAAACTTCCCTCCCTTTGGCAGTGGCTCTATCTTACAGGAAAAATGCTTTGGGACCCCTCTCTTGATCCCGTAAAACTCCTGAATGATATGGAAAGCAAGTATTATGGCAGTGCCTATTCTGCCATGAAAAAGTATCATGCTCTGCGGAGAAAACTCTGGAAAGAAACCAAAAACTGCCTTGGCTATCCTTTTAATAATGAGCGTCTTCCCCTGCTTCTCAATACTCCCGGCAGCAAAGAAAAACTTTTTGCGCTGCTTGCGGAGGCGGAAAAACTTGCAGGTAAAGATAAGATTCTCCTCTACCGTATCGGTCAGGACAGGATGTTCCTCACAAAATATTGGGTAAAGGCAAATAATGAATATAAAGAACATCAGAAAAGACTTTTGACAGCACCCGCTGCTGCCGGAAAGATCGTTATTGACGGCTGTGGGAATGAAGAAGCATGGAAGACCGCCTGCCATACAACTGATTTCCGGACTATGACCGGGAATAAAATGAAACAGCTCCCCATTCCTGAAAACCTTGCGGTAAGCTGCAAAATCCTTTCAGACAGCAATTATATTTATTTCCTTATCCAGGCAAAAGAGCCGCTTATGGATAAATTGAGCAGTGGCAACAATATCTGGGAAAGAAGTTCCGTTGAGTTTTTCATTCACCCCCAGACTGCGTCCAATGAGTATTACCATCTGGCTTTTACCCTGAACGGGGAAAAATATGAGGCCCGCTGTCCCGGTAATACCAAATATGAAATCGGGTCAGAGTACAAATTCAGAAAAAGCAAAGAGGGATATACTCTGGAAGTCAAAATCCCGGCAGAAATGATGGGGGATATCCGCAACGGTGCCAACTGGAAATGCAATATCGGTATCAACCGGTATGTTTTCACTGACCGTCTTATTGAGGGGCATTACTCTCTGGGCGGCAATTTTTATCACGATGTGGTAAAGTTTTATCCTTTGCAGATCGGCAGCCCCATTATAAACGGTCTTTTCAACAGAGTGGAAGAGAATAAACGCAAATATTACGGGATAAAGATGCTGAAATATGTCCCCACCGGCTGGGTCCCCTCTCTGCCGCAGAAGGGCAGCGGTGTTTTCGGGATCAAAATGGAACAGGCTCCCTATCTGGAGACCTTTTATATATCCAGTCTTTTTGCCTGGCATCCTCTGCCGGATACCCTTAAAGAAGGGGATATTCTTCATATCTCTTTTGAAGCAAAGGGAAAAGGTCTTCTGGATTGCGGTATTGTCCGGTTCAGCAGGAAACCGGCAAAGTTCATCCGTACGGAGTATCCTGCCAAGTCTTTTGAACTTGTTCCCCAATGGCGGAAATTTTCCCTGAAATACAAGGTCAGAAAGAATGAGACTCTGCGCTTTGCCTTCAATGTATTCCGTTGTCAGGCACAGATCGACAATGTAAAGATCGCTGTTCAGGAAAAAGCAGAATAAAAGTTTCTGCCGGAAAATGTTTTTTGTCTGTACAGATCCCGTGTACAGACAGACCCGCCGGATAAAAATAAAAAAAACAAGTTGCAAAAATGCCTGAACGGGTGTATATTAAGAAGGATAGTTTTATATTAGTTCATTTTTTTTGATAGTGCAATATAATTGATCAGGGTTGTTTTTTTGTACGGGAAGTAAGTGTAGAAGAACTCGTACCGCCTGCGGAGAAAAATATATGTCAGATACTGAGCAGCGAGATCTTTGGCTGATGGAAGATGATGAGCATTTGAAAGAAGGTTGCATCATTGATTTTCACAAGTGTTCCGGTAATGGCGGACAGAAAGTGAACAAGACCTCTTCCGCAGTAAGATTGATCCACAAGGCAAGCGGACTTTCCGCAGAAGATACCAGAGAACGCAGTCAGGCGAGAAATTTATCCAACGCCCTTAAAAAGCTGCGTTTGCGTATCGCTTTGAAGATCCGTAATCCCATTACGGAAGACTCGCCGCTTCCGGTGCTTTCCCCGCCGCCTTCCCTCAATAATGTGAAGACATATTCCACGGCTCTTGCTTTGATGCTGGACCGTTTGATGGATTGCTGCTGGGATATTCCCGCTGCTGCGGAAGCGATGAACGTAAGCAAAACCAAACTTACCAAGCTGATTTTCCGGGATCCCGCCTTCCTGCTGGAAGTGAACCGGGGCAGATCGGAAAAAGGGCTGCCTCCCCTGCAGAATCCTGCAAAATAACTCTTTCTGTGTACACAGAAGCAGTATTTCCTGTTACCTGAAATAAAAAAGCCGGAGAAAGATGTATGAAGATCTCCATTGAAAACCTTGTCCTTTCTGCAAATAAACTGCCGGAAAATATTGATAAAGTACTGCATCCCCATATTGCCGCCAAATGCGGGATCAAGGCTGCGGATGTATTGTCTTATAAGATCATCAAACGCAGTATTGATGGCCGCCGCAAAGGGGACATCAAACTTTTGTACAGTCTTGTCGCTCACATTCCTGACAATGTGAAAAGTGCTTTTCCCCTTGCTCCTGTACCGGAGGAAAAAGAAGCTGCGGAAAATATTTTTACAAACTGCAATAATATCCAGTCCCCGGTCGTTATCGGTGCCGGACCTGCCGGACTCTTTGCTGCGTATGTGCTTGCACTTGCAGGATGTAAACCCGTCATCCTTGAACGGGGCAGAAGTGTGGATGCCAGAAAATTTGATATTGAAGGATTCCTTGCCACAAGGCAGTTGAATCCGGAAAGCAATTTTCTTTACGGGGAAGGGGGAGCGGGCACCTGGAGTGACGGAAAACTCTATACGAGAGTAAAAGATCCCCGGATCAGATTTGTTCTGGATACCTTTGTGGAGTGCGGTGCAGATCCTGCCATCTCTTATTTCAGTCACCCCCATATCGGTTCGGATAAACTGCCGCTTGTCATTTCTTCTTTGCGTAAGAAAATCATGGCTCTGGGCGGGACTTTCCGCTGGAATGCCAGAGTGGAAAGTATTATCGTTCAGGAGGGAAAATGCAGAGGCGTTGTTCTTGCTTCCGGCGAAAAGATCTCTGCTCCTGCTGTGATCGCTGCCTGCGGACACAGTGCGAGAAAATTCATCCTTTCCCTGGTTTCTTCCGGGGTGGATCATACGATGAAGGGGTTTCAGATCGGCTGCCGTATTGAGCATCCCCAGAACTATATCAACCGTATCCAGTATGGCATGTCAGAAGCACCGGAAGCTGTTGGAAATGCAGAATATAATTTTGTTTCCCGCCCCATGAGTAATGGAAGTATCGGGGGAGCCACTACTTTCTGTATGTGTCCCGGCGGCGAGATCATTCCCTCCACTGCGGAAGAGGGGCGTCTTTCCACCAACGGGATGAGTAATGAAGCCCGTAACGGCAGATTTGCCAACTCCGCCATTATTTCCACTATGGATGAAAAACGTTTTTCCAATCCGGCACAGGCTTTTGATTTTCTGGATAAACTGGAGAAAAAAGTCTTTGAAGCCGGGGGCGGGGATTATACCTGTCCTGCCCAGAGTGCGGTGGATTTTGTACGCAGAACGTCTTCCTCTTCCCGGTTGTTTTCCTCCTATTCCATGGGGTTGAGACCTGCCAGACTGGATGAGATCCTGCCGGGAAATATAGCAAAAGCCCTGCACCGTGCCATGAAACATTTTGACAGTATGGCGACCTCCTTTATTGACTGGGGAGTGCTTGTGGGATTGGAAACGCACGTATCTTCACCTGTACGTTTTCTCCGCAATGAGGAAACGCTCTCTTCCTCCATTCCCGGACTTTATACTGCCGGGGAGGGAGCCGGTATGGCAGGGGGGATCACTTCTTCCGCCGCTGACGGTATCCGTATAGCCGAAGCCCTTCTCCATACAAAGTTCTGATCTTTATATTGCAATAAAGAAAAAGGGCTGCGGCATATCTTTTCTGATACGCTGCAGCCCTTTGATTTTTTATGGATCGGAATTTTTTATTCCAGCCCCAGAAGACGGGCGGCTCCAGCCCAGAAACGAGTTGCACTGTCATTGAGTTTCTGTACAGCCTCTTCTTTTCTGCCTTCTTTCAGAAGTTTTCTTGCTTCAGCATGAATACTTTCATATTCTGCAAAAGCCTTTTCTTCATAGGCAAGCCACTCTTCCGGAATGGTGGCATCAAATCCCTGTATATCCTGCTTTGCATAGGAGGTACTGCTCCAGGTAAAGAGAGGGGCATCCACCATTTTCGGGTGGAAAGTTTCCGCACAGACGGGAACAGGTACGCAAATGGTGTGCCGGGGGTGTCCAATGGTAAAGAACCCTGTGGAAAGTACCCCGGGAAATTCCTGATCTATAACAAAAGTGGAACTGGAATTGGTATAAATATGGGAAATGGATCTGTGGGCAAGGGGGGAATCTTCCGGCATACGGGGATAACGGGCAAGATCCAGACAGTCTTGTCTGGTAAGACAGCCTTTTTCCCGGTAGGCGTGATTGAGGAAGTTTTTCCCGATATACTCTCTTCCGCAGCTGTTCAGATAAGGGATGAAAGGATCTTCCGTATATAAGTCGATTCCCGGATTGTGCCAGATATTTGCTTGCAGGACGTATTTACTGTCATATCTCTGTACCGAGGTATGATGGGCGGTAAATTCACAGATATAACCCTCCTTTGTGTCCATAAGGAAAAAGGTGGATCCTTTTGTACCGTGAAAATAATCTTCTGCTTTGATAAGAGAAAGCAGTACATCCAGAGCTTCTTTGGCAGTATCGCTTTCCTCCAGCATGACTTTCAGCATGGCGGGAGTGGTTTTGCCCGCCGGATTGGTACTGTTGTCGATACTGGTCATACCGCTGTTCATCACACCGGCAAGTCCGGAAGTATTCATACCCATACAGGGGTGTTCCTTTTCCCCGATTTTACTGCCAAGCCCGATCCATTTGCGTTCGGCATCTTTCCCGCTTGCAAGGACAGTAACATGCCGGACTTTGGAATCCCGGTTCTTGTGCAGGATATTGGTGCCGTTTCCTGTAAGATCGGAGAAGATCATCCAGGAGGTACATTCATGCCCCGCGCCCTCTTCCTTTTCCGGATGATAAGGAGGAAATATATCTTTTCCATTCAACATTTTTCTGTTCTTTTCCTTAGATGCCCATGATTTTTGCCGCTTCCTTCCAGATGGAGGCTGCTTTATCATTCAAAAGTTTTACTGCTTCAGCTTTTTTATCCTCTCTCAAAAGAGTTCTTGCCTTTTCAAGAGTGCTTTCATATTCAGCAAAAGACTTTTTCTCAAAAGCAAGCCATGCTTCCGGAATGGGGGCTTCCAGACCTTTTTTGTCGAATCTTGCCCAGACAAATTTGCTCCAGGAAAGATCGGTCATCCTTTTATCCAGTGTTTCCACGCAGATGGGAACAGGTACGCAGATACCGTGTCTGGGCTGACCGATGGTGAGATAACCTGTGGAGAGTACGCCGGGAAACTCTTTGTCAACGGCCAGTGTGGAGGAGGAATTGGTATATTTGAAGCAAACACTTCTGGGATTGGGGGATTTTTCAGGGGCAACATGGGTACGGGCAAGAGCAAGACTGTCGGAAACGGTGATTCTGCCGTTTTTGTGCAGTGCCTTATTGAGTGTGGTATAAGCAACAAAGGCTCTGACACTGCTGCCGATGTAGGACTGGATGGAGCTTAGGGAACGCTGCATCATTCCGGGGTTGTACCAGATATTTGCCCGTACGGCATAGCCTTTATCATATTTTTCGGGTGAATTGAATTTTGCTGTAACTTCACACACATATCCTTCCTTTGTATCCATGAAGAAGAAAGTGGAGCCTTTGTCTTTATGGTAATAATCTTTTGCTTTGAGAAACTCATCCAGTTTTGCGACCGCTTCTCTGGCTGTGTCACAACTTTCCAGAATGGCTTTCAGAATGGCGGGTGTGCCTTTTTTCGTTTTATCACTGTTATTTTCCGTACAGCTTTCGCCGCTGTTCATTACGCAGGCAAGTCCGGAAGCGTTCATGCCCATGCAAACGGACTGACGGGTGGGGGAGGTATTGCCCAGTCCCACCCATTTGCGTTTGACTACTTTTGTTTCTTTCGACCAGAATGTGATAAGGTTTTCCCAGAAGTTTTTTTCAACTTCCGCAATTTCCTCCTTACCCATGAGAACTGCAATATTTCTGCTTGTGGCATCCCTGTTTTTATGGAGAAAATTGGTATTGTTTTTGGTAAGATCGGAGAAAACCATCCAGGATGTACATTCGTGACCGGGACCTTTTTCCTCTTCAGAAGCGTTTACAAAATGCGGTACAGTGAAAAGAGCTGCACACAGGATTGCGGAATACAGAAAATTGCTTTTTTTCATTTTTTTCTCCTTTTTGAAATGAGTTGAATAAACTGTCCGTCAGGGGGTAATGTAGCACAGCAATAAAAAAAGACAAATATTTTTCAGAGCTATTTTCATAAAAGGGGGGGAATTTTTATGTTCAGGGTGTATATTGAATTGGAAACAAATGAAATATAATATATTTTTTTTGAAAAAAGAGGTGGTAAAATGAGGCAGGAACTGATTCCTTTGCATAAGGAATTGCGCAGTTATTTCGGGGAAAATGGCGGTCAGAAATGTCTGGATAAGGCAAGACTTGCCCGGAAAGAGGAAGTGGAAAAGTATATGGATGTTTTTGCCGCAGAAAATCCCCATGCCTCTCCTCTTGCTTTGCGGAAAAAACTGTATGAAAAAATCAGTGAGAAACATGAAGTCATCCTTTTTCCCGATTCCCCCTTCTACAATGGTATAGAGGGCAATGGCGGCTGGAACTGTTCCTCTGCCTCTCTCTGGCTCCTTGTTCATCAGGAAATGGCTTTCAGAAAGGGTCTGGAAGAGGATATTGAACGCTTTACCGTTGCAAGACAGGAGTGTTTTTTCCTTTCTTCCAACTTTTTTACCGATCTTGCCCACCACGCTCCACCCATACCTCTTGTACTGAAAAAGGGGTTCAAAGGTATCCGGGAAGAGGCTGTGGAACTTCTTTCACAGAAGCTTTCCCCAGAGGAAAAAGAGTATGTAACGACCCTGATCGCCGGATTGGATGCTGTAAAAGTCATACAGGAAAAGTACCGGAAAAAGGCTCTGGAATATCTGGAAAAAGATGGTTTGAGTCCTCAACAGAAAAAATTTATGCAGATGGTTTCTGAAAGTGCCGCAAGAGCTCCCTGGGAAAAACCGGAAACATTTTATGAGGCACTCAATACCTGTGCCTTTGTCCGGGAGATCATGGGGGAACTGGACGGCTTGCGCACAAACAGCTACGGAAGAGTGGATGCCTGGCTTGTTTCCTATTACGAAAAAGATCTGGAAGAAAACCGCATAACGGAAGAAGAGGCATACGATCTTATCAGCCGTTTCCTCCTTGCACCGGACAGTCTTTATGACCATGACAGTATGGTGAATCAATATTCCGAACATGAAAATGAGATCACTCTTACTCTGGGGGGCTGTGATGAAGAGGGAAAGGAAGTATTCAATCCCCTTACACGTCTTTTTCTGCGTGCCTACCGGGAAAACAATTTTGTTTACCCGAAACCTCACTGCCGTTTTTCTGCAAACTCTTCAAAGGAATATCTGCGTCTGATTACCGACGATATTCTGGCAGGAAGAGGCATTTATACTCTGAATAACGATGACTCCCTTATCCCTGCCCTTATAAAAGACGGCAAAACTCCTGCCGATGCCCGCAACTACTGCTGTACCGGCTGCTGGGATATTGTCATATTGGGAAAGGAAGATAATGCCGGAGGCGGGTATTTCAATCTGGCAAAGATCCTGGAATGCAGTATATATGAGAACGGAAGCAAAGAAGTATTGGAAAAACTCCATTATTCTTTCCACTCTCTTGAAAATGCGTCCACTTTTGAAGAATTTTATGATAAGATCATGGCAAATACCCTTATGGTTCTGCATGACCGCCTTTCCACACAGGGGAGAAACGGGAAAAAATATGGCAGAATGATCCCCGCCCCTCTGAATTCCGGCTGTTCCGATGCCTTTATGGAAACACACAAAGATTTTATGTCCGGCGGGCAGACTTACAGTCCCCATGCCATTTCGTTATGTTTCTTTGCGAATTTTCTGGATTCTCTGCTTGCAGTAAAAGAGTTGTGTTTTGAGAAGAAAATATGTACTTTATCTGCTCTGCTTCAGGCTGTGAGAAACAACTGGCAGGGGCAGGAAGGGGAATTTTTACGCAAAAAAGTCCTCCTTTCTGCCCATTGGGGGGATAATCAGGAAGTGACCAAAACTCTGGGCAGACGGATTTTTGAAGATATTTATACCTGTATCCGGAAATATGAAAATGAAAAAGGCGGTAAATATCAGGCAGGGCTGTGGTGTTACCGTGAGTTCCGTTTCTGGGGGGAAAAACTGAAAGCGCTGCCTGACGGAAGAAGAAATGGAGATCTACTTGCCCAGAGTATGAATCCCTCCCATTTCCGCTGTCATGAAGAGATCACAAGTGTATTGCAATGTCTGGCAAGTCTGGATATGGAAAGAATTGCCGGCAACAGTGTGGTAAATCTTATGCTGGAACGTTCCGGCATTACGGAAGAAACCGCAGAAGCTCTTGTCCGGACTTTTGCCCGGCTCAAACTTCAACAGTTGCAATTGAATTCAGCAAGCAGAAAAGATCTCCTTGATGCCCAGCTCCATCCGGAAAAACATCAGACCCTTTTTGTAAGAATATGCGGTTTTTCTGCGAAATTTGTCTCATTATCCCCGCAGTGGCAGAAAGAGATCATTGACCGGACATCTTTCTGATCCTGCCTCCCGGTAAATAAAAATAAAGAGCTTATGAAAGAACTCCAATATCTCTCATAAGCTCTTTTTGTCTTTACAGAAAGGAAGTGTGTTTGCTCTTCTCTTCTGCCCGGAAAAATAATGGAGATTTCAGATCATGTTTTCTCTGTACCATTTTCCCGTATAAACGGTTTTCTGCTGCATGGCGGCAAGGGGGATCATGATGGAAGAGAGAATACGCTCCGGACGCAGGGGAGTCATTTCCCCGGAATCCACATAGTCCAGAAATTCTGTAAACATGAGTCTGTCCCCGCCCCGGTGGGAGCCGGGCAGAGGAGGCAATGTCAGGGTCTGCTCCTTTTCCCCGGGACGGTGGATGGTGATGACTTCGGAATTGATATCGGCCCGGATCAATCCTTTTTCACCCCACAATTCCATGATTCTGCCGTATGTCGCTCCGCAGCTGGTAAGCGACTGACTGAAAAGGACTCCGTTATTCAGAATACCGGAAATCACCGCCGTATCATGGGAACCTGCCAGATCACCGTGCCGTTTCCAGAGAAAATTGGCACTGTGTCCCGTTACTTCCTCTGCATAGGAATCGGCAAAATGCTGCAGGAGATCCGTATCATGGGTAAGTTTCCCCAGAATCAGCCCTTCTTCCTGTCCGGCAAATTTCCGCATGATGACACCTTTGCCGAAGTCCGCCCCCACATCGCACATCCCCCGGATGCACAGAAGTTTTCCGATACATCCCTCCTGCAATAATTCTTTGATCTTCTGTGCTGACGGATAAAAGGGCAGATTCAATCCTATGGCAAAACGGCAGGGATGGGTTTTCACATACTTATACAGTTTAACAGCATCCTCAAGGGTTCCTGTAACGGGCTTGTCACAGAGAACAGCCTTGCCCGCTTCCAGTGCAGCAATGGTGATTTCCGCATGACTTTCCGGATAGGTGGTGACGATGACTGTGTCGATCTGCGGATCTTTCAGCATCTCTCTGTAATCGGTATAGCGTTTTATCCCGTGGCAGACATGATAAAGATCTGCCGGGAAAACAAGATTTTCATCGGTATCAGCAAATGCGGTGACCCTGCCGAATTCCGGCATCTGCCTTGCAGCCATCTGGGCAAGCTGCTGCCCTCTGGCTCCAAATCCGATAATGCCGGTATGATGATAGGTCTGTTTCATTTCTTTTCTCCTTTTCTGCCCGCCGGACACGCCTGCATACAGCGTTCCACAACGGTGTCGATTTGGTTTGCGTACTTATATCCTTTCAGCTGGAGAGGATCTTTTCTCTTCAGGGCTTCTTCATCATTCCCGGTAAATTCCCCCTTTTGGATCTCCCAGCCGATACTGGCAATTCCGGATTCCGGAACCATTCCCAGAAAACGCGCCCAGCGGCATTTTTTTTCATCCCGCAAATAGACTTCCCCCTCTTTTTTCAATGCACACATCGGGCAGGCTTCTGCACATTTTCCGCAATGGGTGCAAAGTTTTTCATCAGGCAGAATATTTTCTGTTTCCGGAAGTTCTGCTGTTGTAAGCAGGAATGAGAACCGTTGTCTGGGACCATATTCAGGTGTGAGAAGCATACCGTGTGCGCCGATTTCCCCAAGTCCTGCTTTTGCCGCCACCTGAGCATTCTGACGCAAATCCGGATGCCCCAGATGCGCCCATGCAAATTCCCAGTAAGGAGCAAGATTGCGTACCGGATTTTCTGCCAGATCCGCCACCGGGATCGAATGATGTCCCTGCAGATCCAGTTCCGTTCCTTTATCATGTGCCGCCCACAAAGTTTCACGGATCAGCTGATACTGACTGTATGCATAACTCATGGCACAGTCCGCTTTCTGATTTGCGGCAAGTTCCACCATGCGTTCCGGCATGGCGGTGAGAAAAACAACCACCGATTTACAGCCCGGCAGAAGTTTTTCCGGATCTGTGATCCCCGGAAGATCCTTTACTTTATCTGCCGCAACTACTGCCACCTGGTCAATGTTTGCCGCTGTGAGTGCGGGATCAATGGTCAAATTCAAAGTCACTTCCGGCAACGGACAATTTGTGAACAGGGAATTGCTGGAAACGGGCTGTTCACTTTTTTCCAGATCCGCAGCATTCATTCCGGCGATCACAATATTTTTCTTTGCCCGTTCTGCGATGATATCAAAACAGCTCTGTCCTCCGGTGGAAGTAGCTCTGGCAGGACCGGCACTGTCCTTTTTCCAGCCCGCCCGTTCTGCCGCATAATTATTGGTTTCCGTCCAATCCTGCGTTGCCTCCCAGCCCAGATCGTCCAGATAACGGGCAATATCCATTGCCGCCATACCCACACGGACTTTGGTGGTAACGGAAAGATATTTCCGGTTGTCATCATCCAGCGGATATTCCGGCAGGGTACGTCCCAGCGTGATCACACAGGGGAAGGCCTGCGTGAACTCTTTTACCGGATAGCCATCCACAAAACTGGAGGCGGCTTCGGGAAAATCATTTTTCTGTATGGAGATTCTGTCAGCACCACCCTGTGCGGCTATTTTACAGATATCTTCAAAGATCTTTTCCGGAGAGAGTGTGCTTTTTTCTTTGATACGCCGGGGTGCCTGTGTATATTTCTTATCCCATTTCCGTTTCTGTTTGTTCATGCAGAAACGGAAACAATTACCGAATTCTCCGCCGGGACGGGACATCCCTTTTTCAATGATTTCGTACAATTTTTCTTCGTCCAGCTCTTCCGTAACTTCGATCAGACGATCCATATCCAGTGCAAACTGTTCCCCCCACAGACAGCGGAAACGGTTGAGTTTGGCATAACGCAATGTTTTATTTTCGATCTTTACTTCATCATATCCGGGGGCAAGCATCATTTCCTGCCGGTAATTTTTTCCGGGACACATGTGTTCACACATTCCGCAGCGGTCGCACAGCGGTTCTCCCATATAAAGCGGATCCCCTTCAAATTCTGCTTCCGTGATCACAGAAACCAGACGGTTCCGGGGACCGTATTCCGGCGAAAGAGCCATGTTGTTCCAGCCGAATTCACCCAGACCTGCAGCTACAAATGCGTGACGGTGACTGAAGGAGGCTGTATTGGTTGTGGAAATATCTTTATAGGGACGGTGCCGCCAGAATCCTGTACAGGGCAGGGGGATGGAGGCAAAACCACAGGATTCCAGAAATTTGGTCAGACGCCAGGAGATCGTGTCCAGTTTGGGGATCATCCCCAGCTGAAAAGGTCCGCTGTAATTGCTGTTGGGCAGTCCGCCCCATTCCACAGAGGCGTCGGGATGATGGATGGAAAGGGCAATGACGGATCTTGCTTCCGGAAGATGGGCTGTGGGGCGTAACATTTCCGGGGCATTTACCCAACGGGAAACCGGAGCGATCCCGACGAGATCCGCTCCCAGTTCCCGGGCTTTCTGTTTGATTTCTTCTGCCGTAAGTTGCATGATTTTTTTCCTTTTTTTGCTTATGTCAAGTTGATTTGCTTTGCTGTTGTTGTATATTATACCACAGAAAGCAGTGAAATAAAATGACAAAAAAACAAAAAAATATAGCAATAACCCACATCATTAATATTCTTGCAAAAAATCCATTGCCTGTGCAGAATCCCCTGTTTTCTGGCGGGATCACAGCAGATATCAACTTTATTCCTGAAAATATCCTTTTGTGGAGTTCCTCCCGGACTCTGAAAGTAACGGATACCTCGATCCATCAGCGGATGATCCTGAAAATTATTTTGGAGGGAAGCTGTACCATGATGGTGGACGGACTGCGGATTCCTATGAAAAAGGGGGATATGATCTGTCTTTTCCCCTTTCAGTTCCACTCAACGATTTTGGAGTGTCCCAGGGAAAAATATTCCTTTCTTGCCATAACATTTACTGAAAAACGACGGGATTATTCCGCTTTTTCCGCCTTGAAAAACCACCTGCTGCATCCGGATAAGCAGGATGTTGCCAATATAGGAAAAATGATCCGGAATTTTCAGGAATTCCGCCAGAACTCCCCGGAATCATGTGTTTTTGCTTTACTTGAGATCCTTATGAATCAAAAACGGAAATTGCAGCAGCAGATTATCGGCACAAATGAACATACAGATCTTTTTGACCGTATCTGTGATTATATCCGCAATCATTTTGAAGAGGAGATCTCTCTCAAAAATATTGCCGATATATTTGATGTGACCCCGGAAACGGTAAGGAGGCAATTTCATAAAGCGGATTCCGGCTTGACTCCGGGTAAATTGATCGCCCGTTTGCGTTTTCAGCTGGCTGTGGAATTATTGGAACATACACAAACCCCTGTCAGCATGATCGCACGCCGGTGTGGTTATAAGGATCCTTTTACTTTCAGCCGTGCATTCAAACGGACAATGGGGGTTTCCCCGCTGACCCACCGTAATTTGCGTCATCATAAATAACAAGCGTCAATGATCTGTATCTGCCGGATATTCTTTTTTATTCTGAATGAGGTCAGAAAAAAGACTGCGGCATCCTTTGAAAGGTTTTGCCGCAGCCCTTGGGTATTCAGAATTTTCAGCAGATCATTTTACCGCCTGCACAGCCTTTTTGAATCCTTCCGCAGAACCCAGGATGACTTTTTCCGATACACAGAAAGTAGTACGGAAATATCCGGGGCAGCCGAAGGCACTTCCGGGAACCACAAGAATATGCTCTTTAAGAAGAGCATCAATAAAGACTTTTTCATCCTTTACAGGAGATTTTGCAAAGAAATAAAATGCTCCTTTGGGCATGGTAAATTCGACTCCCGCATCGGAAAGGACTTTTGCCATGGCATTTCTTCTGCTGCGGTAAATATCCAGATCCACTTTGGCATCCAGACACTCCATAAGGATCTTCTGACCGATGGCGGGGGCATTCACATACCCCAGAATACGGTTGCAGAGGATAAGGGCGTTCATCAGTTCCTCCACATTTTCCATTTCCGGATTTGCGGCGGCATAACCGATACGTTCCCCGGCAAGGGAAAGAGTCTTGGAGAATGAACCCACAACAAGAGAGTGTTCAAAATAAGTGAAAAGAGAGGGGATGACCGTATCATCATAATTCAGGAACCTGTAAGGTTCATCCGCAAGAACATAAATGGCTCTGCTATACTTTTCTTCCGCTTCTTTCACTACTTTACCCAGCGCGGCAAGTTCTTCTGCCGTATAGATCTGTCCTGTGGGATTGTGGGGGGAGTTGATGATGATCGCCTTGGTCTTTTCATTGATCGCCTCTGCCAGAGCATCCACATCCAGTTCAAAGGTGAAATCTTTGGAGGGGACCGCCTTCAGGATCCCGCCGAAATTGCCTGCATAAGCTCCATATTCCACAAAGTAGGGGGCGGGGGTGAGGACTTCATCGCCTTTGGAAAGGATGGCACGGAAAATTGTATTCAAACCGCCTGCGGCACCTACGGTCACGACAACATGATTTGCAGAAAGTTTTTTACCCTGTTCTTCAGAAAGTTTTTCTGCAAGCATACTGCGCAATGCGGGATAACCGGCATTGGGCATATAACCAATGGAAAATGGTTCGGCTGCCCCTTTTGCGATCTTTGCAAGAGCTTCCGCCACCTGCGGAGGAGGGGGAAGATCGGGATTCCCCAGGCTGAAATCATATACATTATCTTCCCCATACTGTTTTTTGAGTTCGATCCCTGCTTCAAACATCTTTCTTATGCCGGAGGAATTGGCAAGAAATCCTTTGATCTCTTCTGTTACGGTCTGCATATTTTTTCCTTTTCTTTAGTGAGGATTTTTGTTATTGGAAGGTATAATCAAGTTTACATACGGAACAAATTTTTTCTATGGTGACTTTTTCTTCTGCAAAAACAGCACCGTCTTTCAGCCGGAAAGCGTCTTTGGAAGTGTAGTTGAGATGATAATAAGATGGATCGATCCTGCAATCCGTCACATCTTTCGTTATATCCCTGAGGAAGCCTCCTTTTATTCCCAGTCTGGCATAACAGGGCATGATCCCTGCCACATCCCACAACTTTGCATTGGTGATCAAACAACCATCTCTTCCCGCTGCAAGAGATACTGCTGAATAGACAAAAGAACCTGTGGCAAGAACCGGATTATGGATATGAATGATCCCCTTTTTTACGATCACCTGGGAAAGTGCCACCATGGAGGAGCCGGTAAAAGGCTTATGAGGTCTTTTCACTTCTTTCAGCGCGTCTTTCAAATCCTGAAGAGTTTCCGCCTTCCGGCAGTTTGCATAAAGGACTTTATCCCCGTCGGTAAGCATGAGTTCCCCCTTTTCCGGGAGATATACCCCCCCCTGGCGGATCACACCCTTTTCGGCAAAGCCTATGGAGATACCCCAGGTATCGTAAGAGGCGGCAAAATTGGCGGTTCCATCAACGGGATCAATGATCCAGCATTTTCCGCAAAGTGCTTTATCCAGATACTCTTTGCCTTTTGTTTCAAAAGTTTCTTCCCCGATGAGAAAAGTCTCCCCGTCCACGAGTTCCTTTGCCAGAAAATCCTCAATGGTCTTATCCGCAAGAGTTACCGGAGTCATATCCTCTTTGAGGACAGTATGGGGATCATTTTTGATCTTCAGCCCCAGCCGGGCTGCCTCCCAAAAAAGGGAAAGGATCTTATCTTTGTTCCAGCTGTTCATTTTTTTCTTTCTCTTATTCCCCGATGATCTTGATAAGAACGCGTTTTTTTCTTCCTCCGTCAAATTCCCCGTAGAAGATCTGTTCCCAGGGACCGAAATCCAGTTCACCATCGGTGACAGCGATCACTACTTCCCTGCCCATGATCTGACGGCGTAAATGGGAATCCGCATTATCCTCCCCGGCAAGATTGTGTTTATATTGCTCCACAGGTTCATGGGGGGCAAGGCGGTCGAGCCACTGTACATAATCTTCATGCAATCCGGGTTCATTGTCATTGATAAACACAGATGCTGTAATATGCATGGCGTTGCACAGAAGCAAGCCTTCTTTTATACCGGATTCTTTCAAGGCTTCCCGGACATCTCTTGTGATGTTGGTAAAGGAACATTTGCTCTGGATGTTGAAAGTAAGTTCTTTTCTGAAACTTTTCATTGTTTTCCCCTCCTGACTTTATTTTTCACTCTGATAACGCAAGGTAATTTAACTCTTTCCCGGAAAAAAGCAATGCCGGGAAAGAGATTTCTCCTGCATTTTCCTGTGATTTTTATGGAAAAATCCTTTACAGGACTTTCTCCTGTGTTTCAGACCGGATTTTTAACTTGATTTTTCAGGAAAATACAGTATCTTAAAGAGTATGGTATTTTTTCTGATCCAGCCGTAACGGAGGTAAAACATGAGATGTCCCAGATGTGCCTGTCAGGATGATAAAGTAATGGACTCAAGAGCCACCAAAGAAGGGGCGGGGGTACGCCGCAGAAGAGAGTGTCTTAATTGCGGACACCGTTTCACCACCTATGAAGAGATCATCCAGGCGGAACTCAAAGTTGTGAAGCGGGATGGTACCCATGAGGAATTCGACCGGGAAAAATTACGCAGGGGAATTGAAAAAGCCTGCTGGAAACGGGCGGTGAAGGCGGAAGAGATCGACCAGATCGTTACTTCCATCGTTTCCGGACTGGAAAAAGATTATGAGCGGGAAGTGCCCAGTGTGGAGATCGGTAACCGGACAATGGAGGCGTTGCGTGCCGTGGATAAAGTAGCCTATGTGCGGTTCGCTTCCATCTACCGGGATTTCAAGGATATAGAAGAATTTGTTGCGGAGATCCGCCAGATGGGCAGCAGAAAAGCATAAAAGTGATTCAGACAGTAAACAGGGACCGGGGAATGAAAAATTTTACAGAAGAAGCGGAAAACAGCAGCAGGGAAGAGGAACCGGAAAGTACGGAAAAAAAACTTGCCGTAACAGGAATGGATCTTTTCAGAAGACGTATTTTTCACCTGAAAAAGACTCTGGAACGGATCATGGGATACAAGGGATTTATTCTGCTTGCCAGTATCGTTGTGGGAGTTGTTTCCGGAGCGGGAGCCGTTCTGCTCAAGCATTTTACCCATTTCTGTCATCATATCGTAAAGGAGATCCCCGGGGATATTCCGGCAATACAGTATCTTGCCCCCGCCATTCCCTGCGCGGCGATCCTTGTATGTATCTTTATCGTCCGCTGCATCTACCGGGCAAAACAGTATGATAAAAGTCTTGCCTGTGTCATCCTTTCCACCACCAACGGGACGAGTGATCTGCCGCCTTCCAAAATGTATTCCCATATTCTTACAAGCGGGCTTGCTGTGGGGTTCGGAGCTTCCGCAGGACTGGAAGCTCCCAGTGCGTTGACAGGTTCGGCGATCGGCAGTAATTTTGCCAAGATGCTCCGTCTGGGCAGAGAGGGCAGAACGCTTCTTCTTGCCTGCGGCGGCGGAGGAGCTATTTCCGCTATTTTTGACAGTCCTGTTGCCGGAGCATTGTTTGCCTGTGAGATCCTTCTTCCTTCTTTTTCCATCCCTGCCCTCGTTCCTCTTCTTATGGCGTCTGCCGCTTCATCGGTGGTCTCCCAGATCTTTGCCATTCCTTCCGCATTTATCCAGTTGAGTGACGGTACGGCATGGACGATACACAATATTTTCTGTTATGTCCTTATCGGGGTGTGCTGCGGACTTCTTTCCGCATTTGTGATCAAAAGCACTCTTTTTGTGGGGAAAAGCCTGAAAAAATTCTCCAATAAATGGATGGGGCTTGCGGCAGGACTGATCGTGATTTACCTTACGTTTCTGCTTTTCCCGGCGTTGAAAGGGGAGGGATATGATTTTATTTCCGCATTGATCGAAGGGAAAAGTTCTTCTGTTGTTGCCGGAAGTCCTCTGGCTTTTCTTGCAGAAAATCCCTGGTGGATCGCCGGGATCATTGCTGTGCTTTTCCTGTTGAAACCTGTAATTTCCGCTCTTTGTATCGACAGTGGCGGCGATGGCGGGATTTTCGGTCCTTCCCTGTTCACCGGTGCATTTTTAGGTTATTTCATGGCGAAACTTATCAATGCCAGTCATCTTGCCTCCATTGATCCGGTAAATTGTATCGCCGTTGGAATGGGCGGTGTTCTTGCCGGGGTGATGCATGCCCCCCTTACCGGGATCTTCCTTATTGCGGAGATCACAGGGGGATATAAACTTTTTGTTCCGCTTATGATCGTTGCGGCATTGTCCAGTTTCATTTCCAAAAGACTTACCGGACACAATATTTATAAATCCGCTATCGTTCTGCGGGGCGGGATACCGGAAATGAAAGACGGGGACGCCGCTTTGCACAGACATACTTTGCGTCCTCTGGTGGAAAAAGATTATATGCCTGTAAAGGAAAGTGATACCTTGCGTACACTTCTCAATGTGGTCATCCATTCCAGACATACGGTTTTCCCTGTAGTGGATGAGGACGGTGTGCTTAAAGGGATCGTCCGTATTGCCAGTATCCGGCCCTATCTGCTGGATACAGCAATGCATGATGTGGTTCTGATCTATGACATCATGGGGCAGACGGGACCTGCATTGGATGTGAACGACAATCTGAAGGATGCCGCAAGGCTTTTCGAGCATTTGCGTACCAATCATCTGCCTGTATTGGAGGATGGCAAATATGCCGGCTTTATTTCAAAAGCAGGTTTGTTTGACGCTTACCGTGCCAATTTCCAGGGCAGGCACGACCTTTTCTGAGTTCCGCAGAAAAATCCGCCCCGGAAATAACTCCTGTTTCCGGAGTGGCTTTTTTATTTGATCTTGCTGGTAACGCAGGTGATATCCACGCCGATCGCCGTAAGCTTTTCGCAGATGTCTTCATAGCCCCGGAAAATGGTATCGGCATTATGGATCACGCTTTTCCCTTTTGCACAGATCGCAGCAATGACCATTGCCATACCCGCACGGATATCCGGGGAGGACATTTCCACAGCACGCAGTTTTACCGGACCTGTAATGACGACTCTGTGAGGATCGCATACCACAGCATTGGCTCCCATGGAGATCAGACGGTCAACAAAGTAAATACGGCTTTCAAACATCTTTTCAAAGAAAAGGACTGTTCCTTTCGCCTGGGTGGCGCAAACGATCATACAGCTCATCATATCAGAGGGGAACTGGGGCCAGGGGCCGTCGGCGATCTGGGGGATGGCATTACCGAAATCCGGCTGGATCTTCATCTTCTGTCTGGGAGGGATCTCAATGAGTCCGGGACTCAGTTTGAATTTGATCCCCAACCGTTCAAACATCCGGCGTGTCATCCAGTAATCTCTGGTTTTGAAATCCCCTTTGATGGTAAGTCCGCACTTTGTTGCGGCGGCAAGGGCAAGGAAGGAGGCTACTTCGATATGATCGCTTTCCACCGTTACTTCCGTTCCGTGAAGAGCCGGATCCCCTTCGATCTCAATGGTATTGGAATCCAGTCCCTTGATCTTTGCCCCCATGCCGATAAGCATTTCCCCCAGCTGGCGGATATGCGGTTCAGAGGCGGCGTTGCGGATAATGGTTTTTCCTTTGGCGGCAGCGGCGGTCATCATGATGTGCTCGGTAGCCGTTACGCTGGCTTCATCCAGAAAAAGGTCGGCACCGTGAAGATTTTTTGATTTCTGTTCAAAAACAAAAGGACTGCTTTCATTGCCCACTGCGATCCCCAGTTTCCGCAAACCGTAAAAGTGGGAGTCCAGTCTTCTGCGTCCGATCACATCCCCGCCGGGAGGATAGATCTTTGCCCCGCCTGTTCTTGCGGCGAGGGGGCCGGCAAAAAGTATGGAGGTACGCAAAGCGGAACACAGGTCTTTGGGGACAGTATTGGTTTTCACATTTGCACAGCAGATGGTCACATCGTTGCCGTTACGGGAGATCTCTGCTCCCAGATGTTCCAGTGTCTTCAACATGATATCCACATCACTGATTTTGGGGACATTGTGCATGATTACTCTGTCCGGTGTGAGAAGACAGGCAGCGATCATGGGAAGGACCGCATTTTTATTTCCGCCTACTGTGACTGTTCCGGAAACGGGATTTCCGCCGTTGATAATAAGACTCCGCATAGAAAAATCTCCTTGAAAAATATGTTTGTATTCCGTTGGCGAATATACAGCAAAAAAAGTTTTTTTCAAGGGAAAAGAATAAAAAGTTTTTCTTTTGTTCCGTACCGGACTGAGGTTTTCAGCCTGTCCGGGAAAAAAGGGGCTGTTGCAAAAATGTTTTGCGGGGAAGACACCTTTTTGAAAAAAGGTTCTCTTCCCCGCCCCCCATCTTCCAAAAACTTTTGACGGAATTGCTTTTATCGTCACGATAAAAACAATTCCAACTTTTTTTATA
>JAZKZE010000137.1:0-3491 GCA_045612485.1 Victivallales bacterium
CCTCCATCAATTCTGCCGGATAATCTTTGCCATTGATTTCCCGCAAGCCCCGATGAATAATATTCTGCACCGTTTCAGCATCAGTTTCTGCAAAGCAGCGGATAGTAATTTTTTCATTCATAAAACACCTCACACTCATAATATACCATTTTTGCAGTCAGATACAACTCGCGAAATAAAAAAGGCAGCAAGATTTCTCCTGCCGCCGGAAGTTATGACCGATCACAAAGGGGATAAGCTATTTTCCATTCCCTGCCCTCCCCTGTCAAATGGGATTTCAGAAAATAATATTCAGATGACCGGATACAGATGGACGGATGATCAGATTTTTGTCTTTCAAATTCTCCCATGCCTGGATATTTCCCGAAAGGAGCACAGATCCGGGTACCTTTCTCATCCCGCAGCGGATAAAGGGATTTTTGCCGGTGATCTCTATTTCGATTTCAGCAACTTTTGAATCCTGATGCCATTGTGCCGAATGGATCCGCACGTCTTCCCAATGTTCCAGCCAGAGCGGATGTTCCCGCATTTCCAGCCATGCAGTAAGCTGACTGGCCAGATAATCGGCAGGGGTATTGTTTTCAAACCTGTGTACATCATGCCACTGTTCCATCAGCTTGCGGCAGGCTTTTGCCTGTCCGATCAACTTCTTTGTCTGTTCAGGCGGAACGGAGGGATCAAGTACATCGTTGACCAGAAGATAACTGAAATCGCACTGCAAACGACCCTGCGGCGGTTTTTCCGCATCGAATCCGCCGCCATAGGCTTCACGGAAATGGTCCATGATCTTACGGTGGGCTTCCGGCGATGAAGTCCGGGATGCATCAAATAATTCCGGGTAAAGTCCCTCAGTGACAAATGCGTGCAGACTGCCTCGCCGGATGCGTTCACGGGGACTTAATGCTGCCTCCTTCGGAACACTCTGGAAATTGCGGTACAGATCATATTCCTCCTGGAAGAACAGACACCCGTACCAGGGTTCCGCATGGTAAAGATTTGCAAAATACGGTCCCGCCAGGAACCGTACTTTATCCAGCACCAACAGTTTTGCCGTCAGATAGACCGCCTGTTCCGCAGCCTCCTGATCGCCTGCAGCACGGGCCAGATTTGTGTATGCGGTAAATGCTCCGAATCCTGCACCTTCCACCCAGGTACAGGCTTTTTCCGCATATCCTGCCCCCATGCACGCCCAATCGTGATAATATTCAAAATAGCTGAAGATTTTTTTCAACACATCCCAATTTTTCCGGGCGACGGAATAATCGCCGCTGATGAGTGAGGAAAGATAGAGCATATAAAGAAAGATCCCTGCCCCCCAGTCATTTTCAATGCAAGGTACGGGATAATTCAAAACTTCTTCCCTTGTTCCCGTCTTGAGTTCACCGGAAAAAAGCATGGAGCAGTTAAGATAGCTTAATATATATTCCACACCTGAGAAGGGTTCCTTCCGTTCATAGAAATTATACATTTCCATCTGTTTTATGGATTTTCCCTTGTAATATTTTTCCGTTTCATCCCGTTCCGGACTGGTACGGAAGAGATGTCCCCATTCTGTCAGAAGAGAAGTATATTTTCCATCAGGATCGCAGGCAAGCTCCATACGGCGGGGCAGGATCTTTGCCAGAAGATCGCGTTTTTCCTCCGGCATGAAATTGAACAGCGTTCCTGTGAAAGCATACCCTTCCAGTATGGCACCGGAATAGGCGTAACTGCGGACATTGTCAGGAAAACGGCTCTGGAATTCAAAATAATTTTCCAAATCCTGAAGCAGCAGTTTTTCCGCCTGGGAATCATCCTGTTTCAACGGGAATTTCCGGTAGGGATATACCATTTTCAAAGTATATTCACTGTTCCGTCCGATCCAGCCGCTCATAGGACCGTATTTGGTCGGAAAATGGAAATCCATTGCCCCGGAAGCGGTAACGCTTTCCCTGTCCAGTCCGGCAGCAGGCGGCAGAGGGGCAAGATACAGGGCAGCCGTATTCCGGGAGTCTGTAAACTCCTCATATTCAAATTTCTGAACGATCCGCACTTCCTGTTTTTCATGATCGTTGCAGTAATATTCCCTGCATACAGTTGGTATGGCAAGAGATGCCCCTGCCCAGAAACGGCAGCGCCGCACAGCATCAGCAAGGAACTTTTCATCAGTGGGCAGACAGGGAGCTAACGGTTCAAATCCGAAAGGCGTAAGCGTGGTAAGTCGGGAACAGCCGTACAGCCGGACTTCCGTAAGGCGGTTTTCGCTGTTGCGGAGAAACTCCACTTTTTCCGGCTGGCAATCGGCAATAAGCAGCAGAGGAAGATCCGGATATTCCGTACTGCCAAACAAAAGCAGCCAGTTTTCCGGCATATTTCCGCTGAAACGTCCTGTAGAAGCAACTTCACCGGAAGTCAATATATACTGATAATTGCCGGCAAATGTAAGTTCGGAAACCTTCAGGAACGGCTGATTTGGACATTTCGTCACAATTCCCGGATATGCTGTTGAACAGAGATATTCCGTATTGTTCCGTTTCCAGCGCAGAGCAAGAGGACTGACATCATATTTCTCCCCTGCGGCACCTTCTGCTGTATCGGTGGCCTCTTCCTGGATCAGCGAATATCCCCACGCCCACGGTACTTTTGTTTCCGGGTCGCCGCAAAGATACATCTTGCTGATTTTCCCGAATGCATGCATGGAGCAGTCCAGAAGTCCCGTACCCTTTACAAAGCCGAACCTGCCCGGATACGGCTTGTGTCCTGCTCCGGGCATCATATTCCCGGTACTGATCGGAGATACTTCGGAAAAAACCTCCCTTTCCTGTTCAGGAAGTTCACAAAAATACTCTTTAAGTTCTGCCGGCGGAAGAATATCAATAAGCTGCATCCGGAAATTTCCGATCTCTCCGGCACCGGGCATGACCACAACTTCGATCCGGTTCTTCCCTGCATGGAAGGAGAGCCGTATGCCCTGCCGTTCTGCATGGTTTCCAATATAGAAGCCCGTTTTTTCCCGGACAGGTATTCCATTGATTTCAAGAACACGGGCATTGCCGGATCTCCCGGGAGGATTCTTTGACCAGAGCAGAATTTTATCCGCATCCTTTTCCAATTCCGTTTCGCAGACGATCAATAATGAGCCATCAGGATTGTTTTTGCAGATTTTCCAGTCAGCAAGCTGGATCTCCCCGTCGAAGTTGTAATAGTAATTCCACATATACGCTCCCGCTTATTCCGAGCCGGTTTTCAAAACGATTCGGCTTATTCTTTAAAAAACATTTCCGCATCAAAATATTATTGATGTATGGTACTGTTTTTCCGGGTGAAAACTTTCTTACCATTCACACCCTCTTTTTTTGCCATTCTAATATAACCCTGTATTAAAGAAATACAACTTGGAAAGACAGTCATCCATGCCGCAGGAAGAAAAAATATCACAGCTGTCCCATAAAATCATGGAAAAAAGAGAAATGTTCGGTTGCCAGGCGAGGCGGTTGCCGCCGAGCGCGCAG
>JAZKZE010000138.1:0-19653 GCA_045612485.1 Victivallales bacterium
TCTCCTGAAGGTTGCCCAAAACAGGATAAAGAAGTATTTTTGAAAAAATCTGACAAAATCACTTTTTTAAAAGCAGATTTCTTTACGCACATAATTTTGTAAAAATATGCCATTTTTACAAAATTATGGGATAGCTGTGTATATTCTGCGGGAAAAATATTTTTTCAGGAATGGATTACTTTTTTTCTTCCGGGAACTTTCTGCCGGAAGAAGGACTTTTTCCGTGGATCAGAGAGGCAGGATTATCACTTAAATACTGGGCCAGTTCCGTAAGGGCATCAATGGCATCATTGAGTTTCTGTAAAGTAGCGTCCACATTTTCGGAGGAATTCCCCAGTTCACCGGTCAGTTTCCGTACTCCTGCCACAGTTTCCGGGATCCGGGCTTCATTGAGGTTTTTCCGCATTTCATTGGATAGATCATAGATGCCGGTAATGGCTTTTCTGGCTTCCAGTAAAGTGGCATGTACATCTTTCTTATCCAGCATATTTCCCAGATTGTCTGCTGTTTTTTTAATGGAATCCACGCAGGAATTCAAATCGGAAATCAGTTTGTCGAGTCTTTTGGGATCAAGTGTACGGTTCATATTTTCCAGCAGAAGTGTTGTACGTTTGGAGATGCCGTCAAAGTCGATCATGGCGATCCTTGCAAGAATATCTGTCATGCTCAAACGTAAGGAGGCAAGCATGGAAGGGGTGGAAGGTATATAGAAATATTTCCCCATGAAAGGACTTTCTTTATCCTTTATGTTTTTTTCCGCAGGAGAAATTTTGAAAAAGTCGATCTCCAGATATTTCATACCGGTAATTCCGTCCGGTTCCAACCGGCACCGCAGACCGTTTTTCACCTCGTTACGCAGCAGCTGGTAAAATTCGCTCTGGGAGATCTGTTCCCCGGAAAAAATATTTTTGGAATTTTTGGAGAACCGTTCCAGATCCACTTCCATTTCAATGGAAATATTTTTATTGTCCAGAAGGACGGTTATATTGGTGATCTTGCCGATAGGTACTCCTCTGAGCTTAACAGAAGAACCTGTATTGAGTCCCTGTACAGATTCCATGACCGTTGTGCGTAAATAGGCTTTTGCACTGAGAAAATCAAACAGGCCCATACAGGTGACGGCAAGAATGAAAAGTACAACAGCCGCAGTAACAAAAAGTCCCAGTTTGTATTTATTTGTTTCTATCATTTTTTTCTCCCGTATTCTGATTCTTTATAATTTACCTCTGTTCAAAAAGAAACGTACTGCTTCAATGGGTGACTCTTTCTTCAGCATAAGCGGCGGACCGTCGGCAAGGATCTTTTTGGTCTTTGCATCCAGCATGATACTTCGGTCGGAGATACGGAAAATACTTTCCAGTTCGTGGGTGACTACCAGTATCGTTGCTCCGGTTGCCTCCCGGATCTTCAGGATAAGTTCGTCCAGACTGGCGGAACTTACCGGATCAAGTCCGGCGGAAGGTTCATCAAAGAAAAGGATCTGCGGATCCAGTGCCATAGCTCTGGCAAAGGCACAGCGTTTCAGCATCCCGCCGGAAAGATCGGTGGGCATCAGATGTTCAAAACCGTCCAGATTGACCATCTTCAGTTTTTCCCTGACCTTCTGCCGGATCTCTTCCCTGCTTAAGAGGGTATATTCCTCCAGAGGGAGAGCCACATTTTCCTCTACCGTATAGGAACGGAAAAGAGCCCCGCCCTGATAGGCGACTCCGAAAGACTGCATAATGGAACGTTTTTCCTCTTCATCGGCATGGACAATACTTTTTCCGTTAAGAAAAATATCTCCGGAAAAAGGTTTGTATAAGCCGATGATATGTTTTAAAAGTGTACTTTTCCCGCAGCCGGATCCTCCCAGGATCGTGACGATTTCCCCTTTGGGGACGGTAAAAGAAATATGATCAAGGATCATTCTTTCGCCGTATTTGGCGGTAAGATCTTTTACCTCTACGGCATAAAGATTTTTTTCATCTTTTTTATCATTGTTCTGTCTGTTTTTCATAGAGCAGCCTCAATCAAAAAAGATGGTGTTGAAAAAGTGGGCAAGGATCGTATCGGCAATAATGATGAAAAGAATACTCAACACTACCGAACTTGTTGTGGATCTCCCCACCGCAAGCGCGTCTGATCCTGTACGGAAGCCCCGCCAGCAGCTTATCATGGTGATGATGATACCGAATATGGCAGTTTTGATGATGCTTTCAAAGAAATAACCCGGCTGTACCCAGGAAACGGTCTGGGCGTAATAAGTCTGGAAAGGCTGATTGAGTACCCCCATTCCGATCAAGGCTCCTCCTGCGATCCCTGCAATATTTCCGATAACAGCAAGAAGCGGCATCATCAGAGTCATGGCGAAAAGTTTGGGAATCACCAGAAATCTTTCCGGCATGAACCCCATCGTACGCAACGCATCCACCTCTTCCGCCACCTTCATGGAACCGATCTCTGCTGCAAAAGCAGAACCGGTTCTTCCTGTTGCAATGATACTGACCATAAGGGGACTCAACTCCCGTACCATGGCGCAGCCCACAAGTCCGGCAAGAAAGGCGTCCGCCCCGTATTTCTGCATCTGGACAGCACACTGATACCCCAATATGACTCCTGTGAGAAAACAGATCAAAGCGGTTATGGGCAGACCATCCGCCCCGCAAAGATTCATAAAATAAAGAGTTTCACGTTTCCGGATCTTTCCCGGATTACGGAAAGCGTCCCCCACAGCATAGGCAACCCTGCCGGTAAAGGCGATAAAGGAAAATGTTTCATCCTTCAGCGTATAAAGAAGTCCGCCGGCTCCTGTGAAAAAACGTGTGAAGGCACTATCCTGCATTTTATCCTCACAGAGTATTCTTCTTTACAAGGGTGACGTTTTTGCAACATTCCCCTCTGTCATTGTACCCGGGATCATATTCCATAAGGTCGCCCAGGGAGAGTTCATCAAAGGAGCAGTTCCGCAGTTCTTCAATAAAGAAGAAGATATTTTTGCCTGTATCGGAAGAGATGAACCCGTAACCGCTGCGCAGTTGAACGATCCTGCCCTGCTTCCTGGCGGAACGTTCTTCCGGAACAGAATTACTGTTATAGTATTCCGGGGTTCCGCCCTGCATATAGACGGGATCGCTTCCGGCATTTTCCCTGCCTTCATTTTCCTGTTCCCGGGAAACAAAAAGCATATCCGGATTGATCCCCGGAACTTTCTGTATTCCATTGACGATATCGTGCATTCTTACTGCGTAAGCCGCCTCGTTCATCAAACGGGAGGAAGTGGAAGTATAACGGGAATTTCCCTGATCGTCTGTATATTCAAAATCCCAGCCGCAGACCATGACCCTTGTTCCCAGGGAGTTGAGTTTGCGTATGAGAGGAACGTAATCACCGTCACTGGCAATGAGTACCACAACATTATACTGTTTGAGGATGGCAAGTTCCAGAGCTTCAAGGGCAAGGGATACATCCACACCTTTTTCTCCTGCTTTTGTCATGGGCAGATAGTGGGTAACGATCCCTTCCCGCATGAGAATATCATCAAAGATACGTTCATTGAGCAGGATCTGCCGTTCATTGGCCTCCATGGCGGGCAGTCTTCCCCGGAAGTAGTGACAATCCACGATCTGACAGAACTTGGGGGCGATCCCCTCGTAAGTGGCAATATACTTTACAATAAATTCATGAATACCGGGAATACTCAGCCTTGTCCGGCGGGGGTGTCCATAGCAGTAATAATTACTTACATGATAAAAATAGTTGCCGTCATAAAATACGGCGATCCTCGAAAGAGAATTTCTCCGTTCCTGATACATAAAACCGATCCTTTTAAATTCATTGATACAAATATAGATAGTCAAAAAACGATTTTGTTCTATTAAGATACTACATCTTTCCCCTGTATGCAAGGAAAAATAACAAAAATATAACGGGTGTACCAGCGAAAAGGGGAAATTACGGCAAAAAAAATGGAGCGGGCAATGGGACTTGAACCCACGACCATCACGTTGGCAACGTGATGCTCTACCACTGAGCTATGCCCGCCCGTGTATCACATTTTACCAAATAAAAAAATGGAGCGGGCAATGGGACTTGAACCCACGACCATCACGTTGGCAACGTGATGCTCTACCACTGAGCTATGCCCGCTTGTGATTATGTCATTTAATATACCTCCGAAAAGAGAAAAGTCAAATCCATTTTGAAAAAAAAAGTGAAAAAAATTCACCATTATCCCATAATTTTACAAAAACGGTATATTTCCGTATGTTTTTTTACTGGAATAAATCCAGATACAGAAAAAAGATCCTGTCAGATTTTCCCCCGGACATATCATGTTCTGTTCTTTGTGTGCCATTGAAGGAGAGTTTTCACTTTTTCCCGTTCTCTTTATTGTCCGTTGTCTTGCGGCAAACGGTTGGAAAAACAATGATGGAAAATATCCTCTTGCCGGTATTCTGTTATAAGACTTGAAAAATTCCATTCCGGAAAACATTCCCGGAGGATTTCTGTCAAAATATATGGTAATTTTGAAAAATTGATTAAAAAATACCCTGCGGCAGGAAAAGTCATTTGCCACTTGACGCAACTTGTGCTATCGTATATGAGGGTGCCTTTTCAATTTTTTATATTATACACAGGCAATGCAGAAAAAACATAAAGCAGCAGGAGGTAGAATATGAGAACATCCGTACTGGCTATGATCCTGGCAGGCGGGGAAGGCAGACGGCTTGCCCCCCTTACCGATCAAAGAAGCAAACCATCTGTTCCTTTCGGGGGAAAATACAGGATCATTGACTTTGTTTTGAGTAACTTTCTCAACAGCGGGATCGACAGTATCTTTGTTCTGACCCAGTTCAAATCCCAGAGTCTTATGGAGCATATCATTAATGGGTGGAATATCTCCAGTGCCCATACCAGAGGCCGCTTTATCATTCCTGTTCCCGCACAGATGCAGACGGAAGACAAATCCTGGTATGTGGGTACTGCCGATGCCATTTATCAGAATGCCCACCTGATCGAAGACTTCAGTCCTGATTATCTTGCGGTTTTCGGCGGCGACCATATTTACAGGATGGATGTGAGCCAGATGCTGAAATTCCATGTGGAAAAAGAGGCGATCGCCACTGTTGCCGCCATTCCCGTTCCCATTGAAGAAGCCAGACAGTTCGGTATCATCCAGGTGGATGAATCCTGGCAGATCACCGGATTCCAGGAAAAACCGGAACACCCCACTCCCATGCCCAATGATCCCACTATGGCTCTTGCCTCCATGGGCAACTATATTTTTGATGCCCAATGGGCTTTGAAACTTCTGCGGGAAGATCATGCCAATACCTCCAGCACCCACGATTTCGGCAAAGATATCATCCCTTCTCTTGTTCCCACAGGAAAACTTTTTGCCTATAACTTCTACTCCAACCGGATTCCCGGACAGGATCCTGATGTGAAACCCTACTGGCGGGATGTGGGAACTCTGAAGGCATATTTTGAAGCCAATATGGACTTGCGTTCCACCAGACCGCAACTGGATCTCTATAACGAAAAATGGCCCATTTACAACTATCATTTCAGTTTGCCGCCTGCTAAATTCGTCCATAATGAAGAGGTTGATAAACAGGGGCTCACAAGGATCGGAAAAGCTGTAAATTCCATTGTATGCGACGGGTGTATCGTTTCCGGAAGCACGGTGACCAATTCTGTTCTTTTCAACTCGGTTTTTGTACACAGTTATGCCACCGTCCACAACTCCATCATCCTCAATGAAGTGGATATCGGTGAACACTGCCGCATCCGTAATGCCATCATTGACAAACACAATGTGATCCCAAAAGGCACAACGGTAGGCTATGATAAAGAGGAGGATAAAAAAAGATATATGGTAGTGGATATGGGCAAAGATGAATATGGTCAGGATGCCTGGATCACAGTTATTCCCAAAAACCGGCACTCCCATTCTCTGGATCTTCCCAAAAGTTTTGAAACCGGAAAGAACTGATAATGCTGCCGGATGAAAGACTTTTTGAAGCGGTAAAAGCGGAAGTGGAACGCATACAGGAGGAAGCCCCCTCCTGTCATGATTTTTCCCACACAATGCGGGTACTTGCCAATACGGAAAGACTTGCCTGTATGGAAAACGCAGATGAGGAGACCTTTTTTGCCGCAAGGATCGCTGCATTGCTGCATGATGTGGCACGACCGGAGGAACTTATTTCGGAAGGAAAGATCTGTCACGCTCAGGCTGGCGGTCCGAAAGCGGAAAAAGTCCTGCGGAAACTTTCCTGTAATGACGGAGATTTTATTCTTCTTATTGCAAATGCGGTACGCAGACACCGCTACCGGGGAAAGGAAAAACCTGTTACAATGGTGGATTTTCTCGTTCACGATGCCGATAAACTGGATTCCATTGGCGCAACAGGCATTGCAAGAGCATGTCATTTTGCGGGCAGGATCGGTGCAAAATTACACAATACGGAAGAGGAAGCTCTCTCTTCAGAAGCCTATTCCAGAGAAGATACCGCTTACAGGGAATATCTGGTAAAACTGCGTCATGTTCCGGAAAGGATGCTTACAGAAAGCGGCAAAATCCTTGCGGAAGAGCGTGCCGGATATATGGAAGAATTTTTCAGAAGAATGAATGAAAACAGGTGACTTTTCACCGGAACAGATTTTTCAGACATTGCTTTTTTCTTCTGCTGTCTGCAAATTCTTTTCCCCTCTTTTCTTCCAGGGGATCTGGGCAAGGATAATGGCGAAAAGTATGATCGTACAGCCGCAAAGTTCCCGGAGAGAAAGTTTTTCATGCAGAAAAAGATAGCCGCCCACGACCGCAAAAACGGATTCCAGGCTCATAATAAGGGATGCCGTCACCGGGTGCAGATATTTCTGTGCGGCGATCTGAAGGGTGAAGGCTATGGCACTTGAACCCACTCCGCAGAAAAGCCAGAAGGGGAGAGAAGAAACGATCCCTGCCCAATGCCATTTTTCCCCCAGAAGCAGGGAGGCAAGGATGGAAAAAAACGTTGCTGCGGCAAACTGTATGCAGGAGAGCCGTACGCAGTCGCACTTTACTGCATAATGATCTATGATCATAATGTGTCCCGCGTATAAAAACGCACACAGGATCACAAAAAATTCCCCTTTTCCCACTGTATCTATCCCGCCGCAGAGAAGATAAGTACCGGCGAGAGCTGTACAGGAGGCAATATAGAGGGATACCGGCGTCTTTTTCCGCAGGAAAAGTCCCAGAAAAGGTACGATAAGAATATAGAGGGCTGTAAGAAAACCGGTTTTTCCGGCAGAAATGTATTGGATCCCCAGCTGCTGGCAGAAACTTGCGGAAGTGATGGCGATCCCGCAGAAAAGTCCGCCGAGGAGCAGATCCTTTTTTTCCTGTCTGCTGCCGGCACTTCCCCAGACGGAAAGCCGCTTATCTTTTACAAAATCAAAAAGCATGATCACAAGACACAAGGCCCCTGTTCCCACAAAGGAACGCAATGCAACAAAAAGCAGTGCATCCACATGTTTTGTACTTTCGCTCTGTGCGGAAAATGCTGTTCCCCAAATCACTGTTGCAAACAGCATGGCGACCGTCGCCCAGAATTTTTTCATAGCTTCTCCATACTTTTATTGTAAAAAAGGACAAAATGACCGGTAAGGCCATTCTGTCCGCATTACTGTCCGGAAAATATTTTTCAGGGAATGATCTTTCCGCCGATGAGTTCCGGATTGTTGGCACTTATGCTTGTAAGACGTACTTTCACAAGTTCTCCCAGAATATCCCGTTCTTTGGAGGCAACCCGTATTTTCATATAGTTGGAAGAATATCCCTCATAGATCCCGGGGGCACATAATCTTTCCGGAATGATAGTTGTTTCCGTTCCGATAAGACTTTTGGCAAAGGAGGCGGCACATTCCGCTTTCAAAGCCTTGAGAATTTCTATACGTTCATTCATTTCAGCCGCAGAGGGGCGTCCTGTCATCTCCGCTGCCGGAGTTCCTTTCCTGGGGGAGTAGGGGAATACATGCACATTGGCAAATCCGATCTCCCGGATAAAATCACAGGATTCTTTGAAAAGCTCTTTTGTTTCTCCCGGGAAACCGGTGATATAATCGCAGCCCAGATGAAGATTCCCGACCTTTTCTTTTGCGTAAAGAGCCATTTTTCTGTATTCATCCGCTGTATATTTTCTGCCCATGGCTTTGAGGATGGTATCAGAACCGGATTGCAGGGGGACATGGAGAAAATTACAGATACGTTTTTCTGCCGCCATAAAATCAATAAGTTCAAAAAGTCTTTCGCCGGGTTCCAGAGAGCCGATTCGGATGCGGTAATCGCCTTCCACTTCTTTCAGAAGTCTTTCCAGCAAGCCGGTGATCCGCAGAGAACCGCACTCATACTGGCACGTATTGACGCCGGTGAGAACGATCTCTTTGAAATTGCTTGCAACGATATTACGGAAATCAGCGATCACTTCCTCCACATCCCTGGATCTTTCCCGTCCGCGGGTATAAGGAACGATACAGTAGGAGCAGAAATTATTGCATCCGTCCTGGATCTTGAGGTTTGCCCTGTGCTTGAAAGGTGTATAGGCAAAAGCGTGTTCCCGGAATGCTTCTTTTACCATAGCATTCTTTTCTGCGTCTTCCTTTGCCTTTGCACTTTCCTTCAGCTTGTTCTTATCTATATTGAACCGTCTTGCAAGAAGGGATTCCAGTTCATCTTTGCGGTCGGAAGAGAGCAATACATCATATTCAAGTTTGTCATTGCCATCCTCTTTCTGCAAATTGGCGGAACACCCTGTGAAAACCAGATAGGCATAAGGGTGATCGTGTCGGAGTTGTTTCAGGGTCTGGCGGGTCTTCTTTGCGGCTGTTTCCGTTACCGCACAGGAATTTACTACAATAAGACTCGGACTTTCTTCACTGTTTTCAGAAATAATCTCAAACCCGCATTTGCGAAGCCGGTCGCAAAGGAGTGAGGAATCTGCCTGATTCAGCCGGCATCCAAGTGTTACAACAGATGCTTTCAATAAAATCATTTTCTAATCTGACCGTTACCGTATATTTTGTATTTGTATGTTGTTAATTCCCGGAGTCCCATAGGCCCCCGTGCGTGCAATTTATCCGTACTTATGCCGATCTCCGCACCCATACCGAATTCTCCCCCGTCCGTAAAACGTGTGGAGGCGTTCCAGTAAACTGTGGCGGAATCCACATAATTCTGAAAATAGCCAGCGGCGGAACTGTCTGCAGTAACGATACTGTCACTGTGACCGGAACCGTAAAAGTTGATATGCTCCACTGCCTCTTCCACTGAAGAAACGATCTTGGCGGAAATTATGGTATCCAGATACTCATTGGAATAATTTTCCTCAGGAATACTTTCCGCAGAAGCATCCAGTTTACAGTATTTTTCATCCCCGTAAACCTTTTTCAGTCCCTTATCCGCAAAAAGTTTTTTCATTTCCGGAACAAATTTTTCCGCAATTTCCTCATGGATCAGAATTGTCTCAAGGGCATTGCATACCCCCGGACGCTGGAATTTACCGTTTTCCAATATGGAAAGAGCCATGGAAATGTCTGCCTGCTTATCCACATAAAGGTGGCAGACTCCCTTGTAATGCTTGATCACCGGAATGGTGGATTCCCTTACCACCGTACGGATCAGCCGTTCCCCGCCTCTGGGAATGATCAGATCAATATATTTATCCATCTTCAGCAAGGTGTTGACTGTTTCATGGGAGGTATCCCGTATGAGTGTGACCGCCCCTTCCGGCATTCCGGCTTTTTCTGCTGCCGCAATGACAATATCTGCTATGGCGCAGTTGGAGGCAAAGGCTTCCGACCCGCCCCGGAGGATGACCGCATTGCCCGATTTCAGGCACAACGAAGCGGCATCGGTAGTTACATTGGGTCTGGATTCATAGATAAAGCCGATGACACCCACAGGAACAGATACCTTCTTGATAAGCAGTCCATCTTCCCGTGTGAAGGAAGATAAGTCCTCTCCCACCGGATCCGGCAGTGTCGTTACATAGCGGAGAGCGTCCGCCATACCTCTGATCCTTTTTTCATCCAGGTGGAGTCTGTCCAGCATAGCGGAGGAAAGCCCCTTTGCCGCCCCTTTTTCCATATCAATACCATTGGCTGCCATAACAGGAGCGATATTGTTTTCCAGCGCATCCGCCATGGCGGAAAGCCACTGATTTTTTTCTGCAGAAGAAGCACACCCCAGAAGCAAGGCACTTTTCCTTGCTTTACGGCATATTTCCGTCAGAACAGCCTCTCTTGTTTCTTCAATTTTTTCCTGTTGTTCCATCTTTTTGACCCTCCTTGCCGGCTCCGGCATGAAGCAATAATTTTCTTTGCACATTTAAAATACAGTTGCCATATATTTTTTCAACTGTTCAAAATGGAAAAATCATGGGAAAATGTGAAATTTTTTATGTAATTTTTCTACAGAAAACACTTGATTTTTTTCAAGATTGTGCATTGTATGGCATTTTTGCAAAAAAAAAAGGCAGGGGAAAAACCTCTGCCTGATACAGTGTACTGTTATTTATCCGCAAGAGCAAAAAGTTTCCGGAACTCTTCTTTTGTGATACTCTCCCCGTATTCGGAAAGTTGGAAACTTTCTGCGTAAACGATTTTTCCGCCCTTCTCTTTTCCGTAGCTCATTTCCAGAAGACTTCTTGCCCCGTCCGCCGCATCCTTATTTGCATACAGCCACTCTTTTTCAAGATAGGCAAGGCGGTCTTCCGGAGAATTTTTATCAATGGAAAAGTTTTTATCCGTTCTGTCCCAGGGCAGCCATTCCAGAAATTGGGATTCGTGGCAATCCATCATCCGCAATTTTGTTTCCAGTACAGAATCCACTTCCACAACAGCATCCGCCTTGAAGGGAGAAGGATCTGTAAAGCGGTCATAGGAATAGGCAAAAACAGGATTGATTTCAGGAATGGGCGTATCCTGACAGTAGAGAGGCACTTTCAGGAGATACGCCGCATCCATAACGACCCGCCCTGTGGCACGGTGATCCGCATGGTAATCACAATCCCTGTGGGTGATGACCACATGGGGTTTGAATTTGCGGATAATGCGTACGACCTCTTCCCTTGTGGCGAGATCCGCCTGAATACAGCAATCGTGGTGATCAAGGATCTCATATTCGCTCACACCGCCGACAGCAGCAGATTTTTCCGCCTCCTTTTTTCTTCTGGCGGCAAGTTTTTTCCCTCCTTCCTCCCCAAAATACTCCGGGGAAAAGTGACCGCAATCCCCGTTGCACATGGAAACGAATTTCACCACATGACCGTTTCCTGCCAGCTTGACAGCAGTACCGCCCATAAGTTCTTCCGCATCATCCGGATGTGCGCCAAAGAAAAGAAACCTTTTACTTTCCGTACTCATTTTTCTTCCGTTTGATTTTATACGTTCCAGGTATATTTCAGGATGAATTTCACCAATTCAAGGGGATTATCCAATCCGTGGGGGTGATGTCCCCAGGCAGGACGTTTCATCAAGGTGATGGGACCGCCGGCAGCTGCATAACGTTCAGCAAGAAGTCCGCCGTTTGTTTCCGGTTCCACTGTTCCGTCGGAAAGGGGCAGAAGCAGGAAAATGGGGATCCCCGCCTTGACAACAGGCATGTAATTATTTACAGGGGAAAGGGGATGATTTTTCAACTGATCCACATCGGTAAAGCCGTATGCTTTTGCCATATCGGTACGGTCACGATTGGTAAATTCATAAAAATTGAGGTCGCATACAGGGGCATCCAGATAAGCACAGGAACCGATTTCCGGATGTTCCGCAAGGATCCGCATGCTGTAAAGACCGCCGAAACTCATGCCGATAAATGCTCCTTTTTCAGCAAAATTCATGGAACGGAGAAATTTATAAAAATCATACACTCTGCGGATACCGTCTGCATTACAGAATGTGTCATGGATACTTACATGAACCATATAATAACCCAGCTCAAGAAGCTGCTGTACACCGTTGCGGTTAGGGAAAGCGGAAGGCCACTGGGGGACCCAGAACCATTTTCTCACTTTCTTTTCCTCCGGAAAGTTGGAAGAGGTATATTGGCCGCGTATTTCTCTTACATGGGGTTCCACGATCCAGGCTTCTACACCCTGGAATTTAAAAATATGTCTTGTACAGTTACACCAGATGTCAGTGACATCCTGTTCAAGAGTAAAGGGGAATTCTTTTTCTTCGTTCATGGTAAATCCTTTCTTTGGGTTGTTTTATTCTGTTATCATATCATTGTTCTGTTTTTTATTTTCCTATACAGAAACGGGAGAATATCTCATCAAGAATATCCGCAGAAACCGTTTCACCTGTGATTTCGCCGAGAAGATCTGCTGCTGTGTGCAGAGAGGCTGCCGCAAGTTCCCACTCTTCCATTTCCAGAACGGGATAAGCCTCCTGCAATGCGGTAAGAGTCTGTTCCAGCAGAAGCGCATGCCGCAAAGATACTTCACAGAAATTTGTACTGAATTCCCCTCCGGAAAGCACTTCTTCCTGAAAACAGTCCAGCAGACTTTCCATACCGGAATTTTCTTTTGCCGATATCTGTACCGCCGGGATCGTTTTGCCGGAGGAGAGGGTGAACAGTCCTTTTTCCGGTTCCCCGGAAGAGACAAGGTCGCTTTTATTCCGTACAAGAATGATCTTTGCATTTTCGTCAGAAATCTTTTTCCTGATCTCCTCCGGGCATCCGTCAAAAGGATCAATTTTACTTGCCTTATCGGAAAGATCCGCCACCCAGAAGATGACTTCCGCCTGTTCCATCGTATCTTTACTGCGCTTTATACCGATCTTTTCGATCTCATCTTCTGTTTCCTCCCTCAAACCTGCGGTATCAGAAAGTCTTACGGGAATATTCCGGAAACTTGCTGACTCTTCCAGCGTATCCCGGGTGGTACCGGCAATGGAGGTGACAATGGCACGGTCATAGCCCAGAAGGGCATTCAGCAGACTGGATTTGCCGGAATTGGGTTTCCCTGCGATCACAACTTTCACCCCTTCCCGCAATATTCTTCCCCGTTGACCGGATTGTGCGAGGATCTGTATATTTTTTCTGCAATCTTCCAGTTTTCCCAATAAAGAATCCATACTCATCCAGGCAAGATCCTCTTCCGGGAAATCCATACGGGATTCTATTTCTGCAAGAAGGGAATAGATCTCTTTTCTCTGCTTGCTGATACTTTCCTTCAGCACTCCTGAAAGCTGACGCAACGCAAGATCGGCAGCTGCATCGGATCGCGCTCCTATCAGATCCGCCACAGCTTCCGCCTGGGTAAGATCCAGTTTGCCGTTGATAAATGCCCGCAAAGTAAATTCCCCGCCTTCCGCCTGTCTGGCTCCTGCATTGAGGACTGCTTTCAAAAGTCTTCCCGGAGCTACCGATCCGCCGTGACATTGCAGTTCCACTGTATCTTCCCCTGTATAACTGGCGGGGCCTTTCATGTAACAGGCAAGACACGGCTCATTGCCGTCAACGGTTCTGCCCAGAAGCATTTTGCGGATATTTTCCTTTTTCCGCAGGGAGTTTTTCCCTTTCCAGACCTTTTCGGCAACGGTCAGAGCTTCTTTTCCTGTTATACGGATAATGGAGATGGCTCCGCCGGGAGCAGTACATAATGCTGCGGCAGTATCGTCCTTTGCAGAAAGTTTTTTTGAAAAAATTGTCATTATTTTCCGTTTGTCCCTTGAAAAAAATCCTGTTGAAATTATAATAATGAGGATAATATTAGCACATAAAACGTAAAAAGCAAAATTTTTCCCGTAAAAAATCTGAAAAATCATTAATAAAAAGAGTGAGCCGGGAAAAGAGAGGAGAATATTATGGCAATAAGCAAAACCACATATCAGAACCTTGCCCCCGCTGTCCGCAGTGTTTACGGCAAGGCAAGGGAAGTGATCAGCCAGGGAAATCTGGAGTACGGTATCGCCCTGCTCAAAGATGTTGTTATTGCCTGTCCCGGTTTTGAAGAGGCAAGAAACGATCTTCGGGCAGCAGAAAGAAAGAAAACCGCAAAAATGAATGCGGTTTCCAGATTTTTTGCCTCTCTGAAACAGTCCGGCGATATTACCAAAGGAACTCTCCTTCTGAAAAAAGATCCCATGGAAGCCCTGAAACTGGCAGAAGAGGCTGCGGCAAAGGTTCTGAGCAGAAAAGCCATTTTTTTCCTTGCGGATGTGGCGATGGAACTGGAAGAGTATGATCTTGCTGTGAAATCTTATGATATTCTCATTGCCATAAATAAAGATGATGAGGAAGTGCTGCTCAAACTGATCGATCCCCTTACCGCAAAAGAGGATTATGCCCGGATCGTGAAGATCCGTCAGTATTTTGCTTCAAAATACCCGAAGGATCTGGAAAAACAGCATGCCTTCCGTGAAGCCGCAGCCCTTGCTTCCATCGGAACAGCAAAGTTTGTGGATGACGGCAGCACGAAAAGCAATATTCCCGGCAGTTCCGCACCCAAGACCGATGATCTGGAAAGAGGGGATCGTATCATCCGTTCCAAAGAGGATATTCTGGAACTGATCAAACGGTACGAAGCCAATATCAAAGCCGGACAGGCAACTCTGGATAATTACAGGAAGATCGCAGACTATTATTTCCGGGTGGATCAGTATGAAAACGCCATTTCCGCTTATAATAAGCTTGTGGAATTGCAGGGAAATCTCGACCCTGTCATCGACCGGGAGATCGAAAAGTGCAAAGTAGCCCTTTCCGCTGCAAAAGTGAAAAAATTACAGGCTGTTAATGCTCCGGAAGAGGAGATCCGGCAGGAACAGGAAACCATCCTTGCCTACCGGGTGGAACGTGCGGAAAGCCGTGTGAAAAGTTATCCCAACGATTTGCAGATGCGTTATGAACTTGCGCTCATCTGCTGGGAGATCAAAGATTATGACCGGGCATTGGAACAGTTCCAGCAGGCAAGGCGCAATCCCCAGAGAAAACTGGCCAGTATTATCTATCTGGGCCGCTGTCTTTTTGAAAAAGGCCAGTATGATATGGCGATCGACCAGTATGATACGGCTCTTGCGGAAATGCTTGTGATGGATAAAAGCAAAATGCAGGCTCTCTACTACAAAGGGGCTGCGCTGGATGCTACCGGAAAAGCCGATGAGGCCTTTGACTGTTACAAACAGATCTACTCTGTGGATGTCGGATTCCTGGATGTGGCAAAAAAGGTGGATGCTTATTACGCTGCCAAAAAAGCATAACGGGCATTTTCCGGGTTGACGGGATCATGAAACATTCTTCCATTTCCTCTGCCAGAAACAAGACTCTCCGGATCCTTCCGGAAGAAAGGGAGACTCTTGCTTCTTTCCTTTCTGCTGTTCCCGGAAGAAAAATGGAAACAGATGAGATCAAAGGAAAACTTTTCCACGGGGATCTTTTTGCCTCCCTGGAATATTTTCCTTCCGCCTGTGTGGATCTTCTGATCCTTGATCCGCCTTATAATCTTGCAAAATCTTTCGGGGATCTCTCTTTCCGGAAGTGTTCCATGGAGGATTATATACTTTATCTGAGAAGTTTCCTGCATCCTCTGAAAAGACTGCTGAAAAAGAATGCTTCTTTATATCTCTGCGGGGACTGGAATTCCTGCGGAGCCATCCAGAAAGTTCTGGAAGAGGAATCCTTTATCATCCGCAACAGGATCACCTGGCAGCGGGAAAAGGGAAGAGGAGCAAAAGCCAATTGGAAAAACTGTTCGGAAGACATCTGGTTTGCCACGAATTCCGGGGAGTATTACTTCAATGCCGATGCTGTTAAAATGCGTAAAAAGGTCATTGCCCCCTACCGGGAGGAAGGAAAGCCCCGGGACTGGGAGGAGACCGGGGAAGGCAGATTCCGGCTTACTGCCCCCTCCAATTTTCTCAACGATATTACAGTTCCCTACTGGTCCATGCCGGAAAATACCCTCCACCCCACCCAGAAACCGGAAAAACTTATGGCGAAACTGATCCTTGCCAGTTCCCGGGAAGGGGATATGGTTTTTGATCCTTTTTCCGGTTCCGGTTCCACACTGGTGACTGCAAGAAAACTCAACAGGGAATTCTGCGGAATAGAACAGAATGAGGAGTATTGTCTTTATGCTGTGAAGCGGCTTCTTGCGGCATTGGAAAACAAACGTATTCAGGGATATGACGGAAAGGCTTTTCTGGAACGCAATGTGAATCCTTCCTCAAAAAGTTCTTTTTCCTGAAAAATCAGGGAAATACATAAAAAAACAGCTTGATTTTTTAAAATGCCGGGTTATACTATATTCCTTGTCTGTGAAAACAAAAAATACTGAAGAATATCAAAACAGCAGAATATATGATCAAAAACAGTTTGACATTTCAATTTCTGAAAAATCCTTTTTCTGTAGGGGCGGTCTGTCCCAGTTCTGCATTTCTGGCTGAAGAGATCGCCAGTAATGCCGGGTTGGAAAATGCTCCTTCCATAGCGGAACTGGGACCGGGAACGGGGGCTTTGACCGGGGCGATCCTGAAGAGAAAGGCTGATGAGGCAAAATTTTTTGCTGTTGAATTGAATCTGTCTGTATTGGAAGTATTTCAGAAGAAGTTTCCGGAAGTAAAAGTATATAATGAAAGTGCCTCAAATCTTGCGGAGATCGCAAAAAAGGAAGGTTTGACGGAAATTGATGCTGTGATTTCCGGTCTTCCCTGGGCAGCCTTTCCGGAATATTTGCAGGATGAATTGCTTTCTGCAATAGCGGGAACTCTTTCACCCCGGGGGTGTTTCAGTACCTTCAGTTACATCCATTGTCCCCTGCTGCCTGCGGGGAGGCGGTTCCGTAATAAACTTTCGGAATATTTTACAAGAGTGGAAACCTCTTCCGTTGTCTGGCGGAATCTGCCGCCGGCATTTGTGTACCGCTGCCGGAAGTAAATAATGTTTATCAATGGCGGAACATGAAATAGACAGCCCCGACCATACAGAGTGCCGCCCAGATGAAATCCAGCCGGAACCCCTCTTTCATGTAGAGCATGGAGAAGGGGACAAACAGAGATAAAGTGATGACTTCCTGAAGGATCTTCAACTGGGCAAGGGAGAGTTCCCCGTAACCGATACGGTTTGCCGGCACCTGGATCATATATTCAAAAAATGCGATCCCCCAGCTGGCAAGAGCTGCGATATACCAGGGTTTGGAGGAGAGGTTTTTTAAATGGCCGTACCAGGCAAAAGTCATAAAAAGATTGGAAGCGGCAAGCAGCAGGATCGTTTTGAGTATAACAGGCATAATCGTTCTCCGGTGTGTTTTTTGTGTGTATAATAATATACAGCATGTATTTTTACAAGTCAACAGGAGTACGGAAATATTTTCTATATGGAAAAAGGGTGATATTTTGCCGGTCCCCGGATAGATTTTCAGGCAGTTCCGGAAACAAATTTGATCTTTAACATGCTTTGGGGATAAAAAAAATGAAAAAAAATAAAAAATCTCCTTGAAAAAGGCAAAAAGGGGAGTATATTAAATGTCGTAACGAGAGTTATGTGGCTACTTAGCTCAGTCGGTAGAGCACTGGAATCATAATCCATTGGTCGCTGGTTCGAGTCCGGCAGTAGCCACCATTTTTTTTATCCTTATACCGGATAAAATTGATTATATCGGGGTAGTAGCTCAGTTGGCTAGAGCACCACGTTCGCAACGTGGGGGTCATGGGTTCGAATCCCACCTACTCCACCAGTATTAAATGTCTGAGCATTAACGGTTTACGTTAGTGCTCTTTTCTTTTGTATCCTGTCTGTTTCAGCCTTAAAGCCTTACCGATAAACAGTTTTGCCACAGAGAATGTAAACTGGCGCTATTCCGGGTGTCAAACCGGGGTTTTCTGTCAAAAATCCTCTCTCTTTCTCTCCGGGTGGAGGACGACGTCCCTTACCCGATTTGAGCTAAAAATCGCCGTTTTTGACGTAAAAGACTGATTTTAATGATGCGGTTTCGGAGAGAATACAATCACCAGCAGTTTTGAATATTGCTACCGGCGTACCGTGAAGCTGTGGCGCAACAGCGTATGCGGGAAAGAAAAAGGCAGGAATCGTTTTATCATATTTTCTTATTCTTCCATTTGCCGGAAAGAAGATAGATAAGGCACATGACTGCCGTGGTACTCTGGTACAGGATCTCCGCCGACCATGCCACCGCAGGAGTGGGGTGATTGCGGATGATGATGAGCCATACAAAAATCACATATAAGATCAGACTGATACATTCGATAAATACGGTAGTTTTGACGGCTCCTGTTCCGGAAACCGCATTGAAAAGGATGAATGTACCGATCTGGATGAAACCTGCTATGCACATGATATAAACCACATTGACGGAAGAGGCGATAAGATCTGTATTGTCTGTAAAGATCCGCAGACACACCCGGGGAAACAGGGCATAGAAGAGAAGCAGGGGAAATACGGTGGCAAAGGCAGCGTATATAAATTTCCCGATAAGACGCCAAACCTGTGAAGAACGGTTCTCCCCGATAAGGTTGCTTACAAGAGAATTGGTGGAGGTGGCAAAAGCGTGGATGATGATAAATGGCAGAGTGGAAAGTGTCCTTGCCAGATTGATCACAGCAAGCGACCGTTCCCCCAGACGCTCCACAGCAACAAAAAAGAAGAACCATACCCCTACCGAACAGAAGGATTGCAGCATCATCCACAAGGATGTGGAAAATACTTTTCTTAAAATAACGGGATCGACCATTGCCCGCAGGGAATCAAAGCCGTATTTTTTAAGATCAATATATTTCAGCGTATAAATTATATAGCACACCATGGCGATCCCTTCTGCGATGGTGGAGGCCAGAGCCGCTCCGCTGATCCCCATTTCCGGCAGGCCGCATTTACCGAAGATCAGGGCGTAATTGAGCAGAATGTTGGATAGAACCATGGCAACAGAGCTGTAGGAAAGGATCTTTGTTCGAGCGATCCCCACGTAAAAAGAACGCAGGACAGCTGCAACAAAGGCAAAGGGGAGTCCGTATGCCCGGTAATCCAGATATTCCATGGTTGCCTTGCAGATAGCTTCTGACTGGATCATATACGGCAGAAGAACAGGGGAAAGATACTTTATCACAAGCATAAGCAGAATGGAAAAAAGAATAAGGAAGAAGCCGCCTGCATAACAGATCTCTCCTGTCTTTTGAAATTCCTTCTGACCGTTGCGGCGGGCTATAAGGATCTGTGCGCCGAAACTGAATCCTGTTCCCAATACAAAAAATGCCAGAAAATACACCGTCCCCAGAGCAGAAGCCCCCAAAGCTACTTCACTTACCCTGCCCAGAAAAGCTGTGTCGGTCATGCCGATAAGGTGTTCCATAAGCATACTTAATAAAACAGGCAGCGCGACAGTCCATATCTTTTTATAGGAATAACATCCCTTTGCATCAAATTCTGCTGTATCATTCATAAAAATATTTCCTTCATTACTGTAAACTATTAATATACTGTCCTCTGCTGATTTTTTCAAGAAGGGGGCAGTATGAGAAATAAAACCGATGCACAGCTGTCCCATAAAATCATGGAAAAAAGAGAAATGTTCGGTTGCCAGGCGAGGCGGTTGCCAACCAGCGCGCAGTGGATGTGCGAATGAACCGCAGGGCATTTTCTTGCGGACGCTCACAAGGAATTGTGAGCGTATG
>JAZKZE010000139.1:0-16921 GCA_045612485.1 Victivallales bacterium
TACTCTCTTGAAAACAGCAATGGCATACTTGCATTGAAGATCTCTTAAAAAGAGAATTTCAACGTATAAAACAACGGACCTGCCGTCAAGTAGAAGTTCAGACGGCAGGTCCGTTTTCTGATTTTATTCCAAGCGGTTTTAATTCCAGGGGTAACGGATCTCTTTCAATGCTCCGCCTTCTTTTGCAGATTCCGCGGCATAGATCCCGGGCAAAGTAAGTTTCAGGGCATCTTTTATACTGATGGGGGATTCTTTATTTCCCTCAATGGCAGTAATAAAATCTTTCAGCATGAGATTATCTGAACCATTGTGACCACATTCCCCTTTCAGAAAGAGTTTTTCATCAACAATTTTCATGTTGGCGGGTTTGTCTGTTCCTTTGGGGGTGAGTTCAATTTCCAGAGGCTTGTTATTGGTGACATAGTCTCCCAGTTCATGCAGATAGATCTGTAATTTATCATTCTGCAAAATGGCATACCCTTTTTCTGCAAAGATCCTTGTGGTATGCGGAGCTCCTTTATAGGGCAGTCCGAAGGCAGTAAGCACCCGTACCACAAAATCGCTTTTCGTCCGGTACATGGCACACATGGCATTATGCACCCGGGAGTTGTTCAGCTGATTATAGGTACTCATACAGCTTACTGCGGTAAGTTCCTCTTCCTTGAGTTTCAGCACAGGGGAAAGGGAGTGGGTGCAGTAACGGCAGCTTTCATAAGTATCCCGCCAGTTGTCCCCGGCATTGATGTGATAATGGATATATTCGGATTCGGCATAGGCAATTTTACCCAGCAATCCCAGATCCTGTATTTTCTTTGCAAGAAGGGTTTTGCTCCGGTAGTCCGGAGTGGAACCGCACATATACATGGCACGGGAGGAATTGACCTTTTTCCACAATAATTCCCCTTCTTCAATGGTATCCACTGCCGGGATCTCCGCAAGCACATGGATATTTCTTTCCAGAGCTTTAAGCACATATTCCGTATGAAGGGCTGGGGGGACTTCTGTAATGACCGCATCCACCTTTCCCGAATCCAGAAGAGCGTCGGAAGAATCAAATAAAGCAATATCCGGAAAAAGTTCCGCCGCTTTCTGCAAATGGTTTTTATCCGGATCGCTCATTGCGGAAAGTACACACATTTCCGGAAGAAGTTTTGTGATACACCCCATCTGCATACCTCTGGGGCCGCAGCCTAAAATACCGATCCTCAACATGATCATTCTCCTTTTTCTGTTTTCCGGATGCTTCCGGCTTGAAAAGTTTATCCATACCATTATATTATACATAAAAACACAGTATAATCAATCTGTTTTCTTATCATAAAAACAGTTATTTTTTCATAAAAACGGAGGTGTTATGGATTATTTCAATGATCTTGCCATTCTGGATGTTTCCAGATGTGTGACCAAACGCAACGGTTATCCCATGAAAAATCCCAATTACACCATTGGAATCATGCTCAAAGGCCCGGCCATACGGCATTATGAAGGTCATTCCCTTATTCTGGAAACTCCTTTTTTATATTGGAGCAGTCCCCATACTCCTGTTTCCGCATGGCGGACACCGCCCAATACGGAACGGGAAAATCTCTGGATGAATCTTAACGGAAAACGGGCGGAAAGGATGCTGGAAGCTCTGGACAAACTTCCCCATGGAAAGTTCGGCAATCATGTGCTTTATAAAACAGAGAAACTCTGTGAGATCTTTGAACGGCTCCGGATATGTTTTTTAAGAAAACTTCCTGCGGAAAAATATCATTTGCCATTGCTGGTGGAAGAGTTTATGGCTGCCATCGGCGAATCGGTCATTGATGGCAGACGCGGGGAAAAAATAAACGGTCATGTGGAAAAAATCGCGTTGAAAATGTATGAGACCCCGGAGAAAGATTTTGATATGGAAATGATCGCAGAAGAAGCGGGAGTAAGCAAAGAATATTTCCGACACTGTTTCCGGGAGCAGATGGGGATCTCTTTTCACCGGTATCTTCTTTCCCAGAGATATGCTCTTGCCGTAAAGTTATTGCAGGAATCTTCTTTAAGCGTGGGGGAGATCTCGGAAAGATGCGGTTTTGCCGCCCAGAGGGAATTTACTCTTTTCTTCAAAAAGCGTTCCGGATATTCTCCCGCAAAATTCCGGAAATATTCCATGTAAAACCGTTTTTATGAAAAAATAATTGATTTTATGAAATATTTATCCCTTGTAAAATAACCGTTTTTGACTTATAATAAGGTTGCGGAAAAAAGTATCTGCAAAAAAAATAAGGAGAGAAAAATGTCAAGCGACAGATGGATTTATTATGATTTTTCCACAGAAACTGAATTGAACAACTGGCAGAATATTGTCAGAAAAGAAAATTCTTTTTCCTTTGATGTTTCCTTTGACTGTAAAGAGGATGGAGAATATATCCTTATTATGACCCAAACCAATTCCCTTATAGATGAAAGGGAACCCAACCTTACTTCCGTATGTATTCAGGATAAAACTTATAACTGTCCCTCTGATACCGTGCCTTATTTCACCGGGACGAACGGTAACAGAAACGGTATATTCCTTACTTTGAAAAAAGGAAAATATCTTATCCATGCAGAAGGAAAAAATCTTGCAGAAAAACTGGAAAATTTTGTTAAGCTCTCCCTGATAAAAAGTCCCTTTTCCAAAGTGGAAAAAGTAACAGCATCTCCGGCGTATTATACAATGGATATGCCGGAAAAATATAAAGAAACAGAAAAAAGTATTGATCTGTCTTCCTTTGCTCCCGGAATCGGCTGTACGGAGATCCCCGGAAGATTCGGTTTTGTCAAAGGCGATGGCGTACTGGATTTTTCCATGCTTACTCTGGGTACTGTTACAAAAATGTATATGACAGGACACCCTGAATATAAAAAACCTTTCTACTGGCATTACTCTGTATTCCCGGAAGGGGAAAATTCCTATCATGGAACTTTGCCTCCTGCAAGAACAGGTATAAAAGAGGATGAAGTAAAGATCAATCACCTTTGCAGTACATGGAAAAGTTCCTTTAACGGGAAAAATTTTTCCTGTACCTACTCTCTGGCGACTCCTGCCCTCCTGACAGAATATGACGGAAATGAAATGTGTTTATCCGATCTGGAATATGCGGGAAACTATCAGTATGCTCTTGTCAGCCGCAAAGGCGGGAAAATTGAAGTTGTTCCTTTAAGGGATCTTTCTCTTGAGAATATGACGGAAAATTATATTCTTCTCTTTTCTGCAACAGAATTTCCCGATCTTCCGCTGCTTCTGGTCTTTCAGAAAAAGCCGGGAAAGTTTACGGTAAAGTATGATGAAAAAAACAACCGTTTGAGCAGTATCCTTATTGAAAACTGTCCTTTGCTTTTTACTGCCACCCCCTACGGGATCGAATCTTTTGACCCCATTGCCCCGGATGATGAAACATTTATCCGTAAAAGTGTGGCTCTTTGCCGTTTCTGGAGCAGGGCATTTCTTGCCTATCCTGTAAAGATGGAAGAGTATTACAAGCATGATGAGGAAAACAACAAGGTAAAGATCGTACAGAAATTTTCCTACCGTTATATCAAAGACGATTGGGGAACGGTTCCTCTGGAACTTGCCCCCATTCCCCCGGTTGCCCAGCTTTCCGGACTTATGGAAACGGAAGAAAATACCGACTTTAATTTCCCCACCCAATGCGGTCCCCTGAAAGGAAGTATCGGGGCATACAGTACCTATACACTGCCCTGGATGCCCTGTTCCAGAAAATTCCCGCTGAAAAATGCAGACTCCAAATTGCCGGAACTTTTGAAAGACGGGTACGATGAATATTTTGATTTTGTAAGTTCCTTCCCGCCGCCCGCCCAGTCTTATCCCTATGCAGGGGCATTTCTGGAACCATACGCTTTTGCTTCTGCTCTTACCAATTTCCTTTCAAAAGAAGATCAGAAAAAGTTGCGGGATAATCTTTTCCGGGCATTGACCTTTATCTGTGATGAAGAGGCGACAGGAGATTACAAGACCATCAATTTCGGGGAGATCATGGCTGCTTCGCCGGAAAATGAGGAGCTTCTTGCCATTTATGATGATCCGGCATTGCGGCGTCTTGCATTGAAATTGTGGAATACAAGGAAAGAACCCTTTACCGGAAGGGAATATACCATCTGTTATCTGAATTTGTGCTACTTTACCGCAGGGATCCTGAAAACCGGCTCCCGGGAGGAGGTCAAAAACCTTGCCATTCCCCTTATTGAAAATGACTGGGGACTGGGGCTTGCTTTCTACTATATCTTCCTGGCAACACTTGCCTGCGGCGATCTTACGCCCGTAAAGAAGAACTTTGCTGTTCTGAAAAGTGCCTTCCATTTCTTTGAGATGTTTCACGACTGGGCATGTATGGGTTCCGGTTACAGCGAAAACGGGGTGACCTGGTGCGAAGGAGCCAATTATGGAGCATTTACAGCTTATACACAGCTTTGTGAACTTTTAGATGATAAGGAAAGTTTGTCCCACGCAAGATATTACAGCAGCAAACAGTTTGCCTTGCGTATGGGGATCTTCCGGGCAAGCCGCTATTACTTCTATAAATATTTCGGTATTCCCCCCTACGACATCTGCCAGTCCTTCCGGGAGGGCAATCAGATCTATGGTCAGTTCCTTGCTGCCCCCAAAGATGTGAAGGAAGATGGGTACAGACCCCATACACTTTACAAAATGAGTACGGAAGGATTGTACGGGGAACTTTTCAGCGGTGCGGGAAAGTTTTTCCCGGAGGATTGGAAAAGAGTGCGTACCGCCGTGGGAAAAGATTTGCATGAACAGGAAGAGGGAACAAAGGTCTCCTGGGGAATTCTGGAACCTGCCGCAGTATATCTTATGATGCTTGCTCTGGATGAGGATGTATCTTCCGAAACTTTTGAAAAGGAACTTGCCTATATCAAGGAAAGAGGCTTCCTTATGCAGAGATGGCGGGGGATCCATATTTTCAGCAGAAGACTGCCGCAAAATGCCTGGGAAACACAGGTACGGGCATGGAATGAGATGAAGAAGCACCCGTTGTGGCTTACCTTGTGGAGAAATGTCCTTATTCATTCTGCGGAATGGACGGGAACAGAAGCAAAGATCGCTTTTGAGATAACTGGTGAAAATGCCTTTATCCGTATGGGGTATAAGAAAGCGCCTCTGAAAGTATACCTGGATGGAAAGGAGATTTCCTTTGTCTGTGATGAAAAGAACGGAACTATGGAAGTTGCTCTTGAAAAAGGCGGCGTATTACAGTATAAATATGAGTAAAATACCGGTTCAGAAAATGGTTTTCATACTACTTGAAAAGTGTACTTTATATACGCAGAAAATTGGGATTTTATTTTGATTTTGTGCAGAAATTATATTTGTGAAAGTATAAAAAAAAGTCGTTTTTTGATAGTTGAATACCTCTTGCAAGTTGATTGGAAGACGGTATATTACATGATAAAGACTGAAACGGTTTTATAATACCGGAAAACAAACGGGAGAAAAACATGAACTCAAAAAAAAGTTTTACACTCATTGAACTGCTCGTCGTCATTGCCATCATTGCCATTCTTGCAGGGATGCTTCTTCCCACACTGGGAAAAGCACGCAACACTGCCAGAGGTATCCAGTGCAAAAATCAGCAGAAACAGCTGTACCTTGCCGCCATGCTTTATTGTTCGGATTATAAAGACTGGTTTCCCGGTATCTATAAAAAATATGTGCGTGTGGATGAGCCTGGCTTGTCTTCTGCTCCTTACAGATATTATCTGGGCTTATCCCAGATAAAGACCCAGAAAGTCTTTGCCTGTCCAGCTGCAAAATTTATATTGACAACAACTCATGCTTGGCAGAATATCAAATATTCCGGCTTTGTAGGCGGGGCAAACAATTTTACGCCCATGAATCTCAAACATTTCGGGCGTAAAAGTGGTACAAAGACAATCCCCACACCAAGTAAAGTTCTTGCCTTTGCCGATGGGGCGGAAAGTCATCCCTCCGGATGTGGATGTGCCGCTTACGGGTTTTTCCGGGGAATAACTTGCCTGACCCAGCCTAAAACGGATGATCCCAGCGGTAAAATAGGGGAAACAGCTTTCCGTCACAATGGAAATATGAATTATATCACCCTTGGCGGGAATACCAATCAGGTAAAAGCACATGATGGAATAGGGACGGTGGATTTCTATAACCGTTTGCAAATGCCTGATCACGGCACCTGGGCACTGTATAAGGCTGGCGGCAGACCTACCGACTCCACCGGGTACAGCGATATTTAAGAACATAATCATATAGAATAATATAAACTCAAGGAGAAGAAAATGAGTACAAAAAGTAGTAAAGGTGTAATGCGGAAAGTTCTGCTTGCCCTGTGTATGTGTGTATGTTCTTCTGTTCTTTTTGCAGCGGAAGAAGTATTGCCTGAAATCAAACTTACAGAAAAAAATCCCTTCAACAAAAGGGGATGGATCGAAAGTAAACTGTGGAATAAAGCGGATATTTTAGGCAGATTCAGTATTCCCGGAAAAGCGGTGGTTGCCATCAATCAGACAGAAATAAGGATGCTTTATGATAAAAACAATCTTTATATGACCATCCTGGGAAAAAGACAGCCGGAATGGGACAGAAGCAAAGAGATCCCGAATCCCGGACTTTGGAAAGGCAATAACTACGAAATCTTTTTCAAAGAAGCAAACTCTTCTGCCGGTCGCATCCATATTGCCATTGCCCGGAAAGAAACTCCCTATTTGATGATAGGCGGCATTCTGGATAAAGTAAATGCAAAGAAGATCAAAGTAGTCTGGCAGGATCAGAGTAAATATACTTTCCTTGCCAATGTGACCATCCCCCTTTCTGTTCTGGGGCTTGACGGTAAAGAACTTGCCGGTAAAAAAATGCTTTTCAACGTAGCACGTCAGGATGCGGATACTCCGGAAAAGAAGATCGTTCACAGTTCCTACGCTGCTTTAGGTGTTCTCAATTATCATCAGGAAGATAACTGGGCAAAGGTACAATTTACCGGAAAAGATGATGCCAAAGGAAAATTCTGTTGGCACAATAACAAGGCTTTCCGTATCAATCTTCTCCCCAACAGCGACTTTTCCGCTGCCGTCAACGATCGTGCCGTACTGTGGAATTACGGAAAAGATACCCAACGGCAGGAAACCATGCTTTATGCCGGTACTTACATGCTTTCCTCCACAAACAAAGCCTATATTGCCTTTACAGGCGGCTGGGATGCAGCAAAATGGACCATTCCCGGCAAAGAATATACTTTCCGTATCCGTATGCGCCGTCAGGGAAATGATGGTTCCTTCGGACTTATCCAGCTTGCAAAACAGCCTGACGGGAAAGTCCGGGGCAAGACTTATGTAGCATGGGGTACTCCCGTTTCCAATGAGTGGCACGACTATTATTTCACCGCAAAAATAGATGAAAACCTTGTACAGTTTGCCTTCTACCGCAGAGCGAAAGACAAAGACAGCAAAATGGAGTTTGCTTTTGTGGGACTTTATGAAGGAAAAGTCGGTTCCTTTGAAGTGCGTAAGGCTACTGCTGACAGCGGCAAGATCCCGGTGGGGGATCCTATTGCAACTCCCGTAAATATTTACGGCAAAAGTCCTGAAAAACTTAAAGTCCTGTATATCGGAAACTACACCAGCGGCATTGCCCATTGTGCAAGAGAATTTGCCGAGATCGTCAACGGTTTGAACGTGGAATCCGATACACTCAACGCTTCTGCAAAGGATGCGGATATCTATTACACCGTTTCCGAGCCGGCAAAGGTCATCAACAGTATCGAGAAAAATGAATATGATCTTTATGTGATCGGCAATACTCCTTTCAGCGGTATCTCCTATGAAAGGATCGGTAAGGAACTTTCCAGAAAGATCATTGCCAATGTGGAAAAAGGAGCATCCATTGTGATGCTTCAGAATAAAAGATACAGCCACTTTACTTCTTTCCTGAAAAAATATCCTCCGAAAAAGGTGAAAGAAGACCATTTCCTGAAACAGTCCCTTCCTTCTGAAATGTTTACTCTTATGAAGGAAAATGACAAACCTCTTGCCGATATCCGGGAAAGTAAGGCAGGCAAAGGGAAAATCGTTCTTCTGAAAACCGCCGCTTCCCGTATGGCCCTGCAGCTTCTCAACAGCGATGATGAAGCTCTTTATACTGTATTTCCTTATGAAAATTATACCAATGGCTGGTATGCAAGAGTATTTCACTATGCCGCCGCCAAAAAGGCTGTGCCTCTTGCAAAGATCACAAAAACAGAAAAAGGAATTGCTGTAAGTTACACAAATGCTCCTGCAAAGGGCAATATCTTCTGGAAGATCACCAATAAGGACGGCAGTACCGCTGCTTCCGGAAAGGCTGCCCTTGTCAACGGGAAAGCAGCGATCTCCTTTGATCCTGCCAATATCCTTTCCGGCAAATATATGGCGGAACTTCATTTGAAAGATGGTGCAAATAAAGTTCTTGCCTATGATAATGAGGTCTTTGAGAAGAATGGTCCTGCCATTGCAGGTCTTAAAAAAGAAAATGATATGCTTTCCAGAAAAGGAAAAGCAAATATTGCCTTGCAGGTGAAAAATGCTGTTCCCGGTATGAAGATCGACTGGGCATGGGAGGACTTTTCCGGAAGAATTCTGGAAAAAGGTTCTGTAAATGCTTCTGCAAATGTAAAATTTACAGTTCCTTTGCAGCAGGCTTTCACCACATTGACCAAACTGGATGTGCGTCTTACCGGAAATGGTAAAACTTTTGACCGGGAAAGAATGGCTCTCATCATTCCTGATTGCGACCGGGAAAGACTGTATAAAGACTTCCATTTGCAGGTATGGGGATTCGGGGCTCATGAACCCACCTCCCGCTTTACTGCCGCCGAACTGGAAAAACAGTCGGAAAAAATCGGGGTCCGTGCCTACAATCAAGGGGATACTTTTGCTGCCCTCCTTGCCGGAAAAAATGTGGCTCTTCTGGGATTGGGAGGTTCCGCTTTCCGGGATAGTCGTGTGATGATCCAGAACTACCGTCATTATCCCATCAACACCGCTGCGGCAAGAAAATCGATTGTGGACCATACCACGAAAAGGGCTCAGTTTATGAAAAAATACGGTATTTTCTGCGGCGGACAGGTGGATGAAGCGGAATATGCTTCCCCCCTCGCTCTTCAGGAACCGGATATCACAGAAGAAAATGTGGTGGAATACCGTAAACGCATGAAAGCTCTTTTCAAAGGGAATATTGCTCTTTTCAACAAACGTGCCGGAAGCAGTTATACCTCCTTTGATGAATTGAAGCCCTGCTTTGTGGAAGAAGTGCGTAAAAAAGGCAATTTCGGGGAATATGTATTGTGGCGTGAATTCAATGTCGACCGCTGGATCGAAGCACACAGATTATGTCACGATACATTGAAAAAAGTGGATCCCACCGCCCATTACCAGTTGCAGAATACTTATGGTCAGGGTGTTACCGGGGGAAATGACTACTGGAAGATCCATAACCGTATGGGATACAATGTAAGTACCGATTACGGTATTTACAACTCTTCCGGAAGAACCGGAGCCCAGCGTCACACCGACGAATTTTTACGCAGTTTCAATCCGGATATGATCCACCGTCCCTACGGCGGCTTCAGTCAGGACGTGAAGTTTGCCCATTACAAACCCTGGCGGGCAGCCCTTCACCGTTTTGCCGGTTATACCCACTTCAGCTTCCTCCGCAGTACCTGGCGTCTTGTGCATCACTCCCCCTTCTATAATCTTACCAGATATTCACAGGAAGTAAGCAATGTCCTGAAAGATTCCACCCTTTATGACGGTCTGGGAAAACTCTTCCTTACCTATAAATGGGCGAAAAGGGATATTGCGGTATATTACCACCACAAGAGTATGTATGCCGCCTTCCTGCTGGGGAAGGAAAGACGCACTCTCAATCATTTTTCAGGTTCTCCCCTGAATAAATATTATACCGGAAGACAGAATCTTATTTATCTTCTGGAAAGATTGCAGTACCAGTATGATTTTGTAGCCTCCCAGCAGGTTGAAACCGGCATTCTGGACAACTATAAAGTCCTCTTTATGCCCTCCTGTATCGCTCTTTCCGATAAGGAAGTGGAAGTTATTTCCTCCTTCATCAGAAAAGGCGGTACCGTCATAGCCGATTTGCCTCCCAATACTTATGATGAACTTGCCATGAAACGTGCTAAAGGCGGTGTTGAAGGCGTAAAAGTTCTGGGCAGAATGTTTGATGACAAAGATGCGGGAATGAGAAAGACGATCAATGATATGCTTGTAAAAGCGAAAATAGCCCCCATCGTCCAGACAAAAGAAAAAATCGCCGGATGCGAAGCTATGCACTTTGTTGACGGTAATATGCACCTTTTCGGATTCCTCCATGATCCTTTTGAAGCAGCAAAAATTGCTCCCTTCACAGCAAAACTTCCTGTAAAAGGACATATTTACGATCTGCGTAAAGGAAAATATCTGGGTAATACAGATACCGTAAATTGCACTATTCCCTATGCACAGGGGGCTGTTTTCGGCGTCTATCCCTACAAGGTGAATGCTCTGGAAGTAAAAATGCCCCAAAGTGTCAAAGCCGGAAGCGATCTTGCCGCAGATGTTGCTCTGAAACTTTCCAACGGGAAAGCCGGAAAACACATCTTCCATTTTGAGGTCATCCCTCCCTCCGGAGAGGCAAGATTCTTTATGAAACGCAATGTCGTTACTGAAAATGGAAAATACGCCTTCCGGTTCCGCATTGCCCACAACGATGAAGTCGGTACATGGAAACTTCTGGTAAAGGATGTACTTACCGGAATCACAGAGGTCAAAGAGTTTAAAGTAGTCAAATAAGGAACTCAGAAAGGAATAAAAATGAAAATACCTGAAATTATTTCACATATCCCCAAGGGAGCAGTCCTTGTGATGCATGCTTCTTTCAAGCCCTGTAAAAATGAAGGGATCAGCCCGGAAGAGATGCTGAAAATGCTTATGGCTCAACTGGGGGAGGAAGGCACTCTCATGCTGCCCACCTTTACCTACAATTATGCGGACATCTGGGCACCGGTTGCCTACGATCCGGAAAATACAGTTGGTATTGAAAACGGGATATTGTCTGAAACATTCCGCCAGATGCCCGGCGTTTTGAGAAGCGGCAATCCCACCTATTCGGTTGCCGCCTGGGGAAAATATGCGGAACTTCTCACAAAAGGTTCTGATGATAACGCGGGACTGGGTCACAAGTCCTCCTATGAAAATGCCAATAAACTTGGTGCAAAGATCCTGCTTTTCCATGTGGGGAACAACCGCAACAGTATGCTTCATTATGCGGAAGTTGCCTCCGGGATCCCTTATAACGATATTCCCTTCCGGGAATGCTGGGGAAGAGAAGGACTTACGATTCACGGCAGAATGAAACTCAACGGGGAATTTCCTGCATGCAGTGAGGAATTTTCCAAGTTTGATGATATTTTTGTAAAGGAAGGCTTTGCAGAAAAACTGGGCAATTCCGGTTTCCTCATTGATTCGCCTTCCATGGTCAACTATATCTGCAAAGAAATAGAAAAGACTCCGGATGTCATGCTTTGCCGGGAATTTACCTGTGAACCCTGTACCGTCCGCCGGAAACGTCTTGCGGAAAAGGGATTTCTTGACAAAATGATCTACCGTTAAGTTTGATTTTTCAAGCAGAATATGTATATTATAAGGGTGTGATTTCCATGAAAGGAAATGCACCCTTTTTTTCAAAACTTATCAAATATGAGGAATGGAAATATGAGAACAGTACGCATGGCGGAAATGACAATGCAGGAAGTACGGGAATATCTGAAAACAAAAGATACCATTATCCTGCCTTATGGTGTAGTGGAACAGCACGGGTGTCATCTGCCTTTGAGTACCGATTGCTGTATTGCGGAAATGATCTCCACAATACTGGCGGAAGAGTTGCAGTGTATTGTTGCGCCTACATTGAATTACTGTTTTTCCGGCGGGATGCTGCCTGGAACGATCAATGTCCAGCCCAACCATTTTTCCCTTGTGGTTACCGATATCATCCAGTCCCTTACTGTACAGGGGTTCCGCAAAATCATTATTATTGCCGGTCATGGGGGAAGTGAAAGTCTGGACAATCTGAAGGAATCCCTGCGTATTGCCAAGTGGACAAATCCCTATCTGCATAATACTCTCGTACTTTTCCCCTCTCTGGAAGAGTATTCCCCCTCTGCAAACAAGGCTGTTTTTGAAGATCATGATTATCATGCCGGATTTGAGGAAACTGCTATGATGCTTGCCTACAGGCCGGAACTTGTGCAGATGGATAAAATGTGTACGGATCCCGCCCCCCTTGTGGAAATGATGCTCAATGATCCGGATGCTTATCAGAAAAAGACATTTCTCACCGCTGATAAAAAGGATATCCCCAATACACAGCAGAATCCGGAAATCACTATCGGCGTAATGGGGCACCCGGAAAAGACGTCTGTGGAATTCGGCAAAGTCATTATGGAAGAGATCAGAAAATATATGGCTCCCGCATTGAAAAAACTTCTGGATGAAGTACAGTAAGATCCTTAAAAAATTAAATGAAAGAAGGAAAAACAGGAGAATGAGTAAAGATTCTTTTGAAAGAATATATGATGTGGATTTTTCATTTGAACGGGAAAATTCCTATCCGGATTGTTTCCGGCTCTGCTGCATGAGTCCCCACCCCAATAAACTTGGACTGGTGCGTGACGGGGAGTTCTGTGTTACTTTTGCCGGCTCCTGGCATATCTTGCAGACAGAAAAACTTTCCTCCTTCCGTTTGATTTTTTCTATGGGAAGAAATCTCAATTCTTCCGGAGATTTCCTTATTTATCTGCATTGCGATGATAAAACCCTTACCGGATCATTTTTACAGATAAAGAAAAATGTCCTTACATTCGGCATTGTTTCCGATACCCGGTATATCCCCATTGAAAAAATAGAGGATTTCAACAGCGATTCCTTTGACTGGGAGATCATTTCACAGGGGAATAAGTATATCGTAAAAAATGGTACAAAGGAGATGTGTTTTACCCCATCCGGTGAGGTGCCGTCAGAAGGGTATATAGCCTTTGATACCACAAATTACGGGGCAGATGAATTCCGTATAAAGACTCTTGCTCTGGAAGTTCCGGATGTAAAATATATCCCTCTTGAAAGTTTTTCAACAGAAATGAAAAACGGTCCTCACGGGATCCCTTCCGGATATAATATCCATATCCGGCGGGAGAAGATTTCTTCCGGTACTCTTGAAAAATGGCAGTTATGTATGGATGGCGGCCCGGGGGACGTGGAAAAACTTCCTTTTATGCTCAAACGGTTCCTCAATGCGGAAAGTATGCATTTCCCGTATTGCAGGGGATTGGATGAAAATAAAAAGGAACTCTTCCGTTTTCCCATAGCCAACGGGATTGCCGGAAATAAAAATGTTTACCGGTGTACTTTCGGTTTCCCCCAATTTGAGTTTCCTTTGACAAGAACTCTTACGGTCAATACAGAAAATCTTGCCTTTCTTGCCTTTGGTTATGAATTTTATCAGGCGGAAACGGCGATCTCCTGTGCCGGGAAAAACGGGGAAATGCTTTGCGATCTTACCGGAAAAGTGCTTTCTTTTGAGAAAAAGTATGAGGACGGACAATGGGAAGCTGTTCTGGAATCCCATCCTGAAAAAGCCATTCTTTCCCTGATCCCGGAGGATATCCCCTGTTATGAAGAAGCATTGGATTTTGCAAGGAAAAATCACTATTTTCTGGAGGGAGAAAAAATCTCATTCAAAGCATATTGTGCCAATAAAAAGTCAACAGAAGCAAAAATCGTTCTGGAGGATGCTTTCGGAAATGCTATAAAAAAATTCCGTAAAAAAACAGAAGAATATTTCTTTTTGCCGGATCTTGCTCCCGGTGTATATCATTTGCGGGCAGAACTTTACAATCATGAACTTTTTCTGGGGCAAGTGCGTCACGCTTTTGAGATCATTCCGGATGATGAGGAAAAATCTGCACAGGAGCTTTCCGGACTTCCGGAGTTCTTCCCGGATGAATTTTTAAGTGACCGGTCTGAACACTTCCACCCCTGGGGCGGGGCAGTCCGCAATGTATCCCATTATACTTCCACAGGCAATATGTACACCATTTGTTCCGACCGCCGGTATCTGAAATTACTGAAAGTATATCACAGGAAATGGACAAGCCGCTGTCAGCCGCTTTTTGCCTCCGATGAGGATAATCGCTTTGTCAGGGAAAATGCCGTTCTCATCCAGAGCCGGAATTTGAGCTGCTGCGGCAGATACTATCTGCATCATCCCCCCGCCTATGAAAATGAATGGATCAGGGAAAAAACAAAACTCTTTGCCGGAAAAGAACTTACTTTCGATGAGATCTATCCGGAAAAATGGACGGCATGGCTGGATTTTATCGCTCCTTACTGCCGGGAACAGTTCAAGGAAAAAAATACCCACAGAAAAGGTGTGAAAGCCTCTGAATATCTGGGGGCAGCTACTTACGGTGCGATCTACAAGGGGGCAAATTATTCCCGCCTTACCGGGATCGACTTACGCAACGGAAAATTTGAAGAGATCATTACAGGATTTGCAGTCGTGGAAGATTATCCCTATTCTTCCCGTTATCCTTTAAGCCGCAGTACATGGCAGATTACGGCTTTCTGTATGGAGGCTCCCAAGGTGCGTTTTCTTCCCCAGGTATGGGGATTGAATGCGGAAACAATGGACAGCAGAGTGGTATATGCTCATCCTCCTTACGGAAGAAGTATAACGCCACCGGGCTTTTTCTTTACCCGTCTTACGGAACTTCTTTTTGATACCGCATGGTTTGACGGTAAAAAGTTCCGTTACTGGGATGGCAACGGGGCATTACATTCCAGTGAATGGACGCCGGAAATGTTTGATGCTGCCCTTGATGCTTTTGCTTTGCGTAAAAAATATCCGCCTGAACGCCCTTTGCGGACTCCAGCTTACGTTTACAGCCGTGCCGCCTGTGATGCTCATGAATATTTTTACGAGAGAAATGAGAAATTCATCCGGGGCGGTTCCATGATCAATACTGCGGAAGAGTTCCCTGCCTATATGTATGAAATGGCGCGTAAGGACGGACAGCTGGGTGGGTTCCAGACAAGAATGGAATCTTTGAAAGGCCTGCATGCTTCCGATGTATCCTGTCTTGTGCTTCCGCCTTTGAAAGGCGTTCCGGATGAAGAATTAAAGGAGATATGCAGACTGCATGAGGCGGGAGTAAATATCCTCTGTTCCGAAGATGCCGCAGCCCTTGCAGACCTTTTCGATGTGGAAAATGCCCAATGCCTTTTGGAAAAGGATGGGAAGAAATTCCTTACTCTCAAAAAGAACAAAAAGGCGTATGCCGCATTTTTTACCGGGGCTCCCTCCATGCAGAAACGGGGACGTGACCGTACCGGAGGATCAGGGCAGAAGGCTCTGGATGAAGAGGTGAATTCTGCGGCAATGTCCCTTATGCGTCTTATCGGGGACTACCCCCTTACGGCAACAGATCACGGTTCGGTAACAGCCTTTACTGCTGAAGACGGTTCTTCCTATGCTTTTGTACGGGAAAATGCCTGGCCGCATAAAGGTTGTACCATTACGCCGGAAGTATATTACAAAGGCAGATATGTGAAAAGTGTTCTGCTTCATGAGTATGAATCAGACTTTTTCCCCCTTGAAAGGAAAAAATAAAAGGAATGAAAAAATATGTGTGACGGGAAAGAAAAGAAAAAACGCCTGAAAGAAATTTTCTTTCATATCATAAAGATCCTGATTGCCGGTATCCTTATATACTGGGTCGTAAAGGATATACAGATGAAAGACCTTGCGGCGATCCCCCGTTCCCATATTATTCTGGCATGGGGAGCCGGATTTCTGATGGTTATGCTGCAAAGTTCTTTTACTGCTTTACGCTGGCAGATCCTTGTGAAGGCGCAGGGGATCCCTTTATCCTTTTATAAAGCATTTTCCCTTACTTTTCAGGGGATGTTTTTCTCTCTGTGTCTGCCAGGCGGGGCAGTAGGCGGGGATGTGGTGAAGGCTGCCTGCATCGTAAAGGTGGCGGAAAGCGATAAGAAAGTGGAGGCTGTCACAAGTATTTTTGTTGACCGTCTTGCCGGACTTATTGCTCTTTTCGGTATGGCTTTTATTCTGCTGCTTATCTCATTGCCGCAGATCCTGCATTTTGAAAAAGGGATACAGGCAACCGTTTTAACCATCGGCGGAATGTGTCTTGCCGGACTTTGTGCCGCCTTTTTCGTATTTTTCCATGAGTGGTTTTTAAGACTCTCTTTTATTTCAAAACTTGTGGATATTCCGGATAAACTTCTGAAAGGCGCAGTAAGAAGAGTCTTTGCTTCTGTGGATGTGTACCGGAAAAAATGGAAAACTCTTTTTCTTGCCTGTATAATGGGGATCACTGTCATCCATCCTTTCCTGCTTTTTGCCCTGTATCTTATTTCTGTTATTATAAGTGGAAAACTTCTGCCGGTTCTGCCGGTCTTTCTCTCTTCCGCTCTGGGGAATGTGGCATCCTGTATTCCCGGTACGGTAGGGGGACTGGGGGCAAGGGACAAGGTGATGCAGGTTATTCTGGAAAATTCCGGAATATCGGTTTCCGAGGCTTCCGTGGTTCCTATTCTCTATACATGCGGATATGTTTCCGCTTCGCTTCCGGGGGCATTGCTTTTTATTCTGGATTCCTTTCTTCAGAAAAGGAAGAAAATAAAGTAAATTTCCCACAGCTATCCCATAATTTTGTAAAAATGGCATATTTTTACAAAATTATGTGCGTAAAGAAATCTGCTTTTAAAAAAGTGATTTTGTCAGATTTTTTCAAAAATACTTCATTATCCTGTTTTGTGCAACCTTCAGGAGAGAGCCCCAAACGCA
>JAZKZE010000140.1:0-8145 GCA_045612485.1 Victivallales bacterium
GGAACTTGATTTATTTCCCATTCAACATTTTGCTTACAACAGGCAACATTATAAAAATCTCACAAAAGAATTTTTTCAAAAATCAATTTTCTCCCGTTCAAACCCAAGGGAAATACCCGTTTTTTGAAAAATTATGGGATATCTGTGATTTTTTTCCGGTAATCTGCTGCCGGAATGCTGTCGGGAACTTGATTTTTTTCTTTGGCAGGTTATCTTACTGCTTGTGAGAAGATGTGTCATTTTTACTTTAAAAATATTCAAACAGGGATGAAAATATTATGATGCAGAGAATTCTGAAAAGTGTTTCCGTATTGATCTTTTTTGCTTTCCTTCTGGGGATCGGTATAGATGTTCCCGTTGGAAAAGGTAATTGGATAAGTTTTACCATGCTCCTTGCCGCTGAGGAGGAAGATCCGGGTGAGGAAGAGGAAAAAGGCGGAGTGGAAGAAGATAAGAAGGATGGAGAGAAAAAAGATAAGAAGGATAAGAAAGATAAAAAGAGTAAAAAAGATAAGAAGAAAGACAAAAAAAACAAAAAGGATAAGAAAGATAAGAAAAAATCCTCCGATAAAGGGAAAAAGGGGGGCGGAGAATATACTTTCAAGGGGAAAGAATATAAAGTAGCCGACTATGTGAAAGATATGATGGTGAAAGTAGCTCCCGGGGAATTCATCATGGGCAGTCCCGCTTCTGAAAAAGGCCGTGCAAGAGATGAAAGACAGGTGAAAGTAAAGATCACAAAAGAGTTTTACATCGGCAAATATGAGGTCACACAGGATTTTTATAATGCTGTTATGAAGAAAAAAGGTACCCAGTCTGCCCACCGGGGAAAGAACCGCCCTGTAGATAATCTTACATGGAAAGACGCGGTAGATCTCTGCCGGACTCTCAATGCCATGAAAATAGCTCCGGAAGGATTTTTCTTTTTCCTGCCTACGGAAGCACAATGGGAATATGCAGCAAGGGGCGGGGCTGCAAATGCTGGAAAATATACTCTCTATTCAGGTGGCAATGAGGTTGAAAAAGTAGCCGTTTGCGGGGAGGACGGTAAAGAATTCACCTCCGAATCCGATGAAGTCGGGGAAAAAGCACCCAATGCTCTGGGACTTTTCGATATGTCCGGAAGCGTTGCCGAATGGTGTTACGACTGGTATGCTCCTTATCCCCGCAGCAAAACCCCCCTTACTGATCCATGGGGGCCGGGGCAGAAGAAATATTCCCCTTATACGCTGAAAGTTGTCAGAGGCGGTTCCTGGGGTTCTTCCCCCGCCGCGTGCCGTAATGCTGCCAGACTGGGACAGTCCCGGGTCGCCAATGTGAGAACAGGTGTGCGTCTGGTACTGGTTTCCCGTAAGAAAAAGTAAGGGATTTTCCGGTAATCAGTTCTTTCCGGTAAGAGGAACTTTAAACAGAAGTTCACACTCATTTTGCGAGGGAAGAGTATAGAAAGAAAGCATTTCCATGGTAAACTCTTCCTGCGGGATCTTTTTCGTGATCTTTTCTTCAAAGTCTTCTTCATTATTTTCTTCCCGCAGGATCAATGTACAGTGGGGACGGTAGGGGAAGGGACTTTCTTTGAATTGGATCCCGGAATGGACAAACGCCTCATGCAGCCGGAAAAAAGGTTTTTCATCTTCCAGGGAAAGAAAATATATATTACTGCCCGGAAACGTTTCCAGACGGCGGAATTTTGCCTTGAACGGCGCAAAATTCCCGGCGATCTTTGCTATCTCTTCCGAAATCTTTTCTATATCCTGTCCCGGTAAGACTGCTCCCAGACCGCAGGAGCCTGCAATAGTGATCTCTGCCGGAACCATCACCCGTTTGGGGTCATATTCCCCACGGAGTTTTTTGATCCTTTCCGCAACAGGGGAGGGGAGATCAAGCACAATAAAAGATACCTGATCCGGCAGAAGGCCATGTGCAATACTTCTCTTTTCCATTTTTCCCCCTGTGAAATTTCTGATGTATTATTTATTGATAGACTGCAAAACTTTGCGGATAATGTTTTCTGTGGAACGCTGCTCCTCCGGAAGTGCCGCAACGGTATCGGCAACGATTTTCTTGAATTTCGCCCCCTGGAATCCCAGCTGTTCCAAGGCAAGAAGTGCATCTTCCGCTTCTTTGGGCAGGGCATTTGTTCCGCCGGAACTTCCGGCAGGAAGTCCAAGTTCCGCTTCCGGGGAGATCCTGCCCATTTTGTCCCGCAGTTCAATGATCATGCGTTCCGCAGATTTGGGACCCACTCCGCTGATCTTTTTCAGAGTCTTCACATCCTCATTGATAATGGCACTGCAAAGGGAGGATATATTCATACAGCTTAAAATGGAAACAGCAGATTTCGCACCGATCCCGTTGACGGTTATCAACAGTTCAAAGGCATCCTTTTCCTGCTGTGTGGCAAATCCGAAAAGGGTGATGGAATCCTCCTTTACCTGCATACTGGTAAGCAAAGTCACATCCTTTGAGGGATCATGGGGGAGTTTGTCATAGGTACTCATGGGGATGAATACACGATACCCCACACCGTTCACATCCACGATGACTTCCGTGAAACTTTCGCTGATGACTTTGCCCCGTACCATTGCGATCATTTTCAGACTCCCCGGTTGTGTTATTTTACAATAATATCCATGGAAATATCACAGGATTTGACAGAATGGGTCAATGCCCCGCTGGAGATGAAATCCACGCCGGTAGCCGCTGCGGAAGGCAGTCTTTCTGCTGTGATGCCGCCGCTGGCTTCCAGTTTGGAGCGTCCGGCAGTATATTTTACCGCTTCGCGCATCATATCATCACTCATATTGTCCAGAAGGATATATTCCGCCCCGGATTCTACTGCATCCGCCAGTTCGGAAAGGGAATCCACTTCCACCTCCACTTCCAGATCCGGATACATTTCTTTGGCTTTTTTCACACTTCTTATGATTCCATGTTCCCCTTCAAGTCCGGCAAGTTCCCTGTGATTGTCTTTGATCATCACCCGGTCAAAAAGTCCGATCCTGTGGTTGAATGCCCCGCCTGCGGCAACCGCATATTTTTCCAGATTCCTCCAACCGGGCGTGGTCTTTCTTGTATCCAGAATACGGCAGGAGGTGCCTTCCACAAGTCCCTGGTAATAATGGGAAGCCGTTGCCACCCCGCAGAGACGCTGCAAAAAGTTCAGCGCAGTACGTTCACCGGTAAGCAGGGAACGGGCCTTGCCCTTTGCTTTCGCCATGACTGTACCTTTTTTACATACTTCCCCCTCTTTCACAAGAGCTGTGAACACGATAGCGGGATCCAGTTTATTGAAAAGTCTTTCCGCCACGTTCAGACCGGCGCAGACAAGATCCTGTTTGGCAAGGAATATTGCTTCCGCTTCCAGGTCGGCGGGGATCACAGAATTTGTGGTGGTATCCCCTTTCTCATCCAGATCTTCAGAAAGGGCAAGGTCAATAAGAATATCCACTCTTTTCCAGTCGATTTCAGGTACACAGGTATTGAAACTCATATTTTATCTCCTTGTAAAGTATTGTTGCTTTTTACATTTTTTACAGGCTGTCGGGATGGTAAAATTCCGAACCATTCACGATCCCGACCGCTTTTCCTGTATTGAGTTCATAAGTGACTACACAATAGTCCAGACGGATATTTTTTTCCGTGACTTCCAACCTTGTGGGCATCCCCGTCCGGAATTTTTTCACCACATCCTTAACCTCTCTTCCCAGTACGGAATCATGGCCGCCTGTCATGCCCACATCAGAAAGAAACGCCGTTCCATTGGGAAGGACTCTTCCGTCAGCAGTCTGTACATGGGTATGGGTTCCCACAACAGCTGTTACTTTTCCGTCCAGCATCCAGGCAAGAGCCGCTTTCTCACTTGTTGCTTCCGCATGGATGTCCACAAAAATACATTTCACGGTTTTGGGAAGACTTTGCAGGATCTTTTCCACACATTCAAAGGGACAATAGGCACTTTCCCGCATGAAAACCTTGCCGGAAAGATTGATGACCGCCACTTCCCCGCCGGCAGGATTACGGAATACTCCATACCCTTTTCCCGGCTGAAGTGTACTCATATTGGCGGGCCGCAGCACATTCTGATACATATTAATCTCATGCTCAAAACTCTTCTGATCCCAGATATGGTCGCCTGCTGTATAAACATTCACTGGAGCTGTATTCATATCATCAATGCACGTTTTACTGATCCCCGCACCATTGGCGGAATTTTCTGCATTGACAATGACAAAAGAAGCATGGTAACGGTCTTTGAGAACAGGAACAAGCTGTTTTACCGCACTTCTGCCGCCTTTGCCTACCACATCTCCCACAAACAGGATTTTAAGAAGGGGGCCGTTTTCACTCATATATACTGTCCTCTCTTGTACGAAATTATAAATTTCAGAATTTCAGCTGATCCAATGCGCTCCAGTCGGTCTTTTCCCCGCCGGAAGCATTTTGGGAAGCGTTTTTTCCGCCTTTGGCTTTCTTGCAGGAACATTTTTCCCTGTTGAGATTTGCGCCGCAGGAATAGCACAAGCCTTTGCAATCCTCTTTGCATTTGATCCGCATGGGCATGGAAAGAAGCAATGTTTCCCGGATGTCATCCGTAAGGTCGTAGAAGCCGTCCATGGGAACTTTTTCCACATGGATGCAGATATCCTTCTTTGCAAGGAGATATTCTGTTTCGTCCAGACAGACTGCACACTCGGAAGCAAGAAACACTCCGGCTGAACCTGTTACAACAAGATCTTTGCCCACAAGCATGGCATGAAGATCATATTTTACAGAACTTTTTGCCTCGATCTTCTGGGGGAAAGTGGAAAGATCCAGTAAGGCGGAATCTTCTTCACCGGAGAGGAACTCCCCTTCCGGTCCGATATTTGCCGGATTGACTCTGATCACAGGTATTTCTCCTTCCTTATTTCACTATGGAAAGTTTCTTTTTTATGGCATCCACCACATTGGGGGGGACAAAGGAGGCAAATTCGCCGTTGTTTGCGGCGATCTCTTTGATAAGGCGGCTGCTGACAAAAGAGTATGCCGGATCCGTCATCATAAAAAGTGTTTCGCATTTGCTGTTGAGTTCCCGGTTCATCAGTGCCATCTGGAACTCATATTCAAAGTCGGAAGCCGCCCGGATACCCCGGATCACCGCATCCGCCTGGAAACGGTCCACTGCATCCACCATAAGTCCTTTGAAAGTGATGACCTTGATATTGGGAATATCTTTACAGGCTGTCTGGAAAAGTTCCATACGTTCCTCGATGGAAAACAATGCCTTTTTTTCAGAATTTGCGGCTACCGCCACAAGGACTTCATCAAAGATCTTTGACGCTCTTTTTGCCACATCCAGATGTCCGTTTGTGACAGGATCGAAACTGCCGGGATACAATACTCTTCTCATTTTTTACTTACTTCTTTATATTGTTTTCTTCTTGCAGAGTAAAATTTTTTATGCAATACTCATCTGCGGGCAAGCCGGAACAGATAGAATGCCCCGAATATCTGATAAATGACCGGCGCGATCCACATGATATACTGCGGATACAGATTTTTCTTATCCTCCAGCACTTCCGAGATCATCACAAGTCCGAAATATATCCCCGCAAGCAGTACACTCATAAACAACCCCACCGATGTCTCCTTTCTGGAGGTACGGATCGCCAGAGGCAGTCCCAGAAGCAGGAAACCTATGGGGGAGAGTGCCAGAGCAATACGGCTGTTGAATTCCACTTCCAGTTTGGTTGTGTCCATTCCCAGTTTTTTATCCAACCCGATACGGGCAAGCAACTCAAGGGAGGTCAGATATTTTGGTTTCTGGGATAATCTCCTTCTGTTGAAGTTATCTCCGTAATTGATGGAAAAGACCAGCTCCTTACCGGTTGTGGTAATGATCCCGTTGCTGCCTTCATGGGTGGCAACTGTTGCGTTTTCAAGGATAACATTGAGGATCTGTTTTTCCCGGTCGACTTCCACTCTTCCTGTATGGGCGGTCACGTCCTGTTCCCATTTGCCTTTGGTATTGATGCGGTAGACCTGGATATCCCGGATCACATTGCCTTCCTTTGCTCCGATATAGATATTGAGGTCAGCATATTTTACAGGGATCCCCGGTTGGAAAATACTCATAGGCTGATCAATGATCACATCTTTAACCAGTTCTCTTGCCTTTCCCAGATAGTTGTTCGTCATCTGCATATTGAGGTAAAGACAGATTACGGAAAAAAGAAATGCCATCACAATGACAGGGGCAATGATCTGGAGAATGGAGATACCGCAGGCACGCATGGCAGTGATCTCATTATCTGCGGAAAGTCTGCCGAACACCAGCATGACGGAAACCAGTGCCGCCCAGGGAATGGTGAAGGAAAAGACTACCGGGAGGATGTACACGAGAAAAAGCAGGGCGTTGCCCAGAGGCACTCCGCTGGAAATATATTCAAATACCTGCATAAGTCTTGCCCCCGCCATACCGAAGGAAAGGATGCCCAGTGCCATGATAAAAGTCATGATGAAACTTTTTATCACATAAAAATTCAGTATCTTCATAAACGTTTCTTTTTGTTGTTTTATTGTTTTTCCGGCACGGTGTCCCGGCAGATGATCTTCTCTGTTGACGGTACAGAACACCCCTTCTCCACCGTCCGCATACAAAGCTACAGTAATTTAGCACACTTTATAAAAATAAAAAGTGCTGAATCAAAGAATTTTGAGTATTTTGATATTTTTTTAACAATATTTCAATTTTTTTGATATTTCCTGTGGCAAAAAATATTTTTTGTGCTATATTAATGCCCAAAATCACCAAACACGGGAGAATAAAAATGCAAGTGTTCAATTTTAATGCAGGACCGGCTATGCTGCCGGTGGAAGTCATGAAACAGGCTCAGCAGGAGTTCCTTGATTACAAGGGAACCGGTTGCGGTATTTTTGAACATTCCCACCGTGCAAGTTCTTTCCAGAATGTTCTCGATACCACCAATGCCGACATCCGTGAAGTTTTCGGTGTTCCTGAAAACTACGATATCGTTTACATCCAGGGCGGTGCCTCCATGCAGTTTGCCATGATCCCCATGAACCTGATGAACACCGGGGCTGCTGACTTCGTAGATACCGGTACATGGTCCTCCAAAGCGATCAAAGAAGCCAAACTTTTCGGGGAAGCCCGTATCGCTGCACAGAGCAAAGATGACAAATATACCTACATCCCCAAATTTGAAGACTGGAAACTTACCGATGATGCCTCCTATGTACACATCACCAGTAACAATACCATCTACGGTACCCAGTATGCTTCCTTCCCCAAGACCAAGAACCCCCTCATTGCCGATATGTCCAGTGACATCATGTCCCGTCCTGTGAACGTGGCTGATTTCGGTATGATCTATGCCGGTGCCCAGAAGAACCTCGGTCCCAGCGGTCTTGCTCTTGTCATCATCCGCAAGGATCTTGTGGAACGCACTCCCGCAAATATCCCCACCATGCTGAAATATTCCACCTATACCGAAAATGATTCTCTCTACAACACTCCTCCCACATTCGGTATCTATATGATCGGTCTTGTGATGAAGTGGATGAAGAGCGTGGGCGGTCTTACTGCCATCGAAAAGATGAACGATGCCAAAGCTGCTCTCCTTTATGATGCCATCGACAATTCCGATGGATATTTCCGCAACCCTGTCCAGAAAGACAGCCGTTCCAAGATGAATGTTGTGTTCCGTCTTCCCTCCGAGGAACTGGAAGCAAAATTCCTCAAAATGCTGGGCGAAAACGGCATGATCGGTCTGAAAGGACACCGTTCTGTCGGCGGTCTGCGTGCCAGCATCTACAATGCCATGCCCATTGAAGGCGTGGAAAAACTCGTTTCTCTCATGAACGATTTCCGCAAAAACAACTGATAAAAAGTTGTTGTTACGACAATAAAAAAAGGGGCTGTTGCAAAACCTCAAAAAAGGTGAGCAACAGCCTTTTTTATTGTTTGAGCTGAATATTGGAGGTATAACAGGTCATAACAGAGGAGAATTATACCTTATTTTATAAATACACAAGGCTATTTATTCCATTGCTCAAACATTGTGTTTGAGGGAACTGGATTTTTGATCGTTTATAAAAAAAGTTGGAATTGTTTTTATCGTGACGATAAAAGCAATTCCGTCA
>JAZKZE010000141.1:0-16192 GCA_045612485.1 Victivallales bacterium
TTTGAACTGGACGACCGTACCAGCGATCAGGGCGTGATCCTTGATAATATCGGCAATTTCTATTCCGTACAGAGATACTCTATGGAAGTGGATGCGGATCAGGTGGGAACATTCCAGCTTGCCGCAGGAGCCTCTGCCTTCAATGACAGAATTACTCTCTATGTGGAAGATGGTGTGGATTGTGGTTCACTTGCCGTAGGCGAATCTCTGGATTACAACGGCAGGAAGTACACTCTTTCCAACGATGCCGGAATATTGGCATTGAAAATCTCCTGATGTATATGAAAAATATCTGAACAGAGGGGAGTACATGAGCGTGTACTCCCTTTTTTTTACTCTGTTTTTCTTTTCCCGGGATGAAATTTGCGGAAAAGGAAGTTTGAATGAGCGTTTTGTGTTTGAAAAACATCTCCGGATGCAGTAAATTACTTTATAAAGATTATACAGAATATATAAGAAAATTGTTATCCGGTGAACCGGATACGGGAGAAATTCATGGCTTGTCATGTGTTTATAACTGCTGAGATCGGCATCAATCATAACGGGGATATAGCATTGGCATGTAAAATGGTCCGGGAGGCGGCAGCTGCTGGTTGTGATGCCGTAAAGTTTCAGAAGAGAACTGTTGATGAAGTCTATACTCCGGAATTTCTTGCTTCCGGAAGAATAAGTCCCTGGGGAACGACACAGAGGGAACAGAAGGAAGGGTTGGAATTCGATGAAAAAGAGTATGATATGATCCATGAACACTGTAAAGAATGTAATATACAGTGGTTTGCTTCCTGCTGGGATGTGACAAGTCAGAAATTCCTGCGGAAATATGATCTCAAATACAACAAGATCGCCTCACCCGTTCTTACCAATATCCCTCTGCTGGAAGCCTGTGCTGAAGAAGGAAAATATACTTTTATTTCCACCGGGATGAGTACATGGGATGAGATCGATTCTGCTGTGGAAATATTCCGGAAACACTCCTGTCCTTTTGAACTTATGCATTGTGTTTCCATCTATCCATCTGTGCCGGAAGAGGCAAATTTGTGCATGATTGGTACTTTGCGTGAAAGATATGGCGTCCCTGTGGGGTATTCCGGACATGAGATAGGACATCTTTCCACTCTCGGCGCGGTCGCTCTGGGGGCAGCAAGCGTGGAACGGCACTTCACTCTTGACCGGAGTATGTATGGATCGGACCAGAAAAGCAGTATTGAACCTTCTGAAATAAGGGAGATGGTCACTCTCATCCGTCAGATGGAAAAGGCAAGAGGGACAGGGGAGCGTATCCTTACGGAAAAAGAGCTTGCTGTGCGTAAAAAAATGCGTTCATAAAAGCATCCTTTGTTATCTGCCCTTCCTCAAAGGAGAAGTAAAAAATATTCTGAGAGCAACTTTGGAGAAGTTATAATGAGATTAGCGGATTTTGTAATGGATTTCCTTGCGGAAAAAGGTGTAAAACATATTTTCATGCTGCCCGGGGGCGGTGCCATGCATCTGGATGATGCGCTGGGCAGACACCCCAAGCTGCAATATACGGTTTTCATGCATGAACAGGCACTTGCCATTGCGGCGGAATCCTTTGGACAGCATACCAATACTCCCGGTGTGGGGCTTGTTACATCAGGACCCGGCGGAACCAATACTCTTACTGCCGTTGCCGCTGCCTATATCGACTCCACTCCCTGTTTCTTTCTTTCCGGACAGGCAAAAAGAAGCGATCTCAAATATAAATACGGTGTCCGTCAGATGGGATCGCAGGAAGTGGATATCGTTTCCATGGTGAAGGGTGTTACAAAATATGCAGTAATGGTCACTGAACCGGAAAAGATCCTTTATCATCTGGAAAAAGCGTGGCATGAGGCTGTTTCCGGAAGAATGGGACCTGTGTGGCTGGATATTCCCCTGGATGTTCAGGGGGCGGAAATCAATGAAAAAAGTCTGATTGGATTTACGCCGGAAGAAAAAGAGGAAAATACGGTAGCGGGACATTCTTTCAATGATTTGAAAGTTCTTCTGGAAAAGGGACGCCGTCCGTTGATCCTTGCCGGTAACGGGATCAAATTATCCAATGCCGGAAATCAGGTGCTTGCCTTTGCGGAAAAATACTCCATTCCTGTGATCTCCACATGGAAAATGGCGGATTTTATTGCTTATGATGATCCTCTTTACTTCGGTTTTCCGGGGATCATGGGGGCAAGGTACACCAATTATATTGTGCAGAATTCCGATCTTCTGCTTATTCTGGGCAGCCGTCTGGATCCCAGTATTACTGCTTTCAACAGTAAAAATTTTGCAAAAAATGCAGTAAAAATAATGGTGGATATTGATGAGGCGGAAATAAGGAAAATAGAAAATATATCCTGTTCTTTCTGTATGGATATTGCTTCTTTCATGGATAAACTTGAAAACCTTTCCCCTGTAATAAAATGCAATGAAAACTGGCTTTCCTATTGCAGAAAAATGAAAGAAAAATATCCTGTTTATATAGATTCGCCTGAATATGGAAGAGATGAGGAGAGAGTGGATCTTTACCGCTTTACAGATACACTTTTTGCCAATTTGACTGCGGACGATGTGATCGTGCCGGAAAGTTCCGGAGCTGCGGGGGAAGTCACCTATCAGGCGATGAAGGTCAAAAAAGGACAGAAGATCAAAAATGCGGCAGGTCTCGGTTCCATGGGATTCGGACTTCCCTACAGTATCGGAGCGTGTCTTGCCAATAATAGACGCAGAACTGTTCTCATCAACGGGGACGGGGCATTCCAGATGAATATACAGGAATTGGAAACCATCCACCGTCTGGCTCTTCCGGTAAAGATGTTCATCTGGGATAATGAAGGGTATGGAAGTATTGTCAATACCCAGAACAATATGTTCGGCGGCTTCCATGTGGGGTCGGATGCTGCAAGCAATTATACTGTCCCTGACATTGCAAAAATTGCAAACGCCTATGATTTGCGTACAAAAACGATTTCCTGCAATAAGGAACTTGCTTCCGGTATTGCGGAAGTTCTTGCTGGAAACGATCCCTGTTTGTGTGTAGTGAAAGTGCGGCTTGACCATAAGACCATGCCTAAAGTCATGGCACAGAAACTTCCGGACGGCAATATGGTTTCCGGGCAACTGGAAAATATGTGGCCTTTCCTGCCGGAAGAGGAAACAAAGGAAAATATGAGTTTTTTCAGCAGTATGGAAAAGAGGAGTAAATAAAATGATAAGAGTAGTGCTTCTGGATATAGATGGAGTTCTCACGGATGGAAAAGTAACGGTGGATTCCAACGGAAAAGAGTATAAGACACTGGATTTCCGGGATATTGATGCTGTCTATACTTTGCGGGGGGCCGGGATCAAAGTCGGGCTTGTCACAGGCGAGGATACTCCCATTGCAAAGTATTTCAAAAACCGTTTCAAACCAGATTATTTCTATTCCGGGTGCAAGGAAAAACTTGCCGCCGTCGAGGAAGTGATTGCCCAGTCCGGAGCCGCACCGGATGAGATTTGTTATATGGGGGATGGTAAACTGGATCTTCCTGTGTTCCGGAATGTGGAATGTACTGCTGCTCCTGCCAATGCCATCAGGGAAGTTCGGGAACTGGCAAAATATAAACTTGAGCGTGCCGGAGGCGATGGCTGTGTAATGGAATTGGCAGAACTTATATTGTCTCTGAACAACGCTTCTTCTGTAAAAAAATAAAAGATCCTTCTGGAGCAGAGCAATCATGGAAAAGTGCCGGATATGCGGAAAAATCTTATGTAAAGAAAGTCTTATGGATTTTTCTTCCCAGCCAGCTTCTGCGCAGGATCTCCCGGAGAAGGGAAATCCGGACAGAGGGGTGGATTTTTCTGTAAAAAGATGTGCCTGCTGCGGTGTAGTCCAGTTGGATTCGCCTCCTGTATCTTATTTCCGTGAGGTCATCCGGACGGCGGGATTATCGGAAGAGATGAAAAAATTCCGGCTTGCCCAATTTTCCTCTTTTATTGAAAAATACTCTTTGCAGGGAAAAAAGATCCTGGAATGTGGCTGCGGGGAGGGGGAATATCTGGTTCTTATGCAGGAGTGTAAAGGTATTCCTTACGGCATCGATGGCAGTACAAAAAATATTGAAAAATGCTTACAGAAGGGTTTGGAGGCAGAAAAGGTATATTTTGATACCGGGCTGGAAAAAGTGAAAGAAGCCCCCTTTGATGCTTTTTATATTCTGAATTTTCTGGAACATATTCCAAATATTCCCGCATATCTGAAAGGAATTTACGATAATCTTAAAGATGGTGCCGTCGGGCTTGTGGAAGTACCGGACTTTGATATGATGCTGGAAAAGGATTTTTTTGCAGAATTCATTCCGGATCATCTCTATTATTTTACTGCGGAATCTTTGCAGAATATCCTTAATGAAAATGGTTTTTTTGTCCTGCATACGGAAAATACCTTTCACTCCTATATTCTTTCCATGCAGGTACGGAAGATGACTCCGGAGGAAAAAAATGCTTTTATCCCGGAGAAAAAATCGTATGAAAAACTGGATTTATCCGGAATGAAAAAGGCAAAGGAAAAGTTTGTAAAGGATTTTGTGAAAATCTTATCTGCCGGAAAACGCTGTGCCGTATGGGGGGCAAGCCATCAGACATTTTCTGTTCTCGGATTTTTACAGGAGTATGATAAAGCCTTATTGCAGAAAAAACTTCTTTTTGTAGCGGATTCCGCCCCGTTCAAACAGGGAAAACTTACTCCGGCAACGCATTTTGATATAGTGGTACCGGGAAAGATCGTGGAAGAAAATATTGATACTCTCCTTATCATGGCAGGGGGCTATTCGGATGAAATATCCCGTATTGCAAGAGAAAGGATGGCTTTTTCCGGCAATATATATATTCTGCGTGCCTCCGGATTGGAAAAAATACAATAAGGAGATGCTGCATTTTCAAGTTGAGAAATATTTATAAGATTTATTTTTTGCTGATTTTTTTACATTTTTTCAAAGCCATATCCGGGGATGATATTGAAATGTTGAGAATAGATGATATTGTATTACATCGTTCCCGGTTCTCCTTTGAAATATGAAAAAGACGGCAATGGAATGAATGCAGACTGAAGTTTTACGCAATCAGGATAAAAATATGAATAACAGTGAGTTTTTTAAAAATTTTTTTATTGAACGGCAGGATTATCACCGTAAAATACAGGAGATCATTTACCAACGCAGGTATGTGATATTTTATGGTTGCGGCATAGTTTTTCCCTCTGTTTTGAACCTTTGGCGGGAAGTTTTTGACCGGGATGTGGATTTTGTCTGTGATGCAGACAGGGAAAAATGGGGTAAAATTTTTTATGGAGTAAAGTGTATTTCCCCTTCTGAACTTTTAGAGATGGAGAAAGAAAGTTCCGTTTTTATAACAGCGGGGAATCTCCCCGGAATATATCGGGAACTTAAAGAAAAAGGTATTCATTCCTGTTACAGTCTCTATGATTATGATATTCGTTTCGGAAAAATGCCGGAATATAATATGCCGGAAACTTTTGAAAAATTGCTGCTGGTAAGGGATTTTCTTGCAGATGCCAGATCCGTAAAGGTTTTTGATACGGTTATGAAACGGGTTTTTCAGGGAGATCCCGATCCGGATTTGATGAATTCTGTTTATGAGGATCAGCAATATTTTGCGGAAGATATTATTTCATTTTCCAACAGGGAGTCTTTTGCGGATATTGGTGCGTATGATGGAGATACAGTCAGAGAGTTTCTGAAATATACCAAAGGAAACTTTGATAATATTTATGCCTTCGAATTGTGCAGAAGCAACTATGATAAACTTCTTGAAAATGTTGCAGGATTACCGGGAGCAGAAAAGATAAGTTGTATAAATAAAGGCTGTTGGGATTCTTTGCAGGAAATAAAATACAGCGAAGAATTGTCCTCATCAGCCATTGGTAAAGGAGAAAATACAGGGATTGCTGACCGTATGGATCATATCCTTTCCGGCAGAGCTGTAACCTTTATCAAAATGGATATTGAGGGGGCTGAAATGAATGCCCTGCGGGGTGCAGAAAATATCATCCGGACTCAAAAACCTAAAATGGCAATTTGTGTATATCACGATCTGCGCCATTTTTACGAAGTGCCGCTTTATTTGAAAGCATTGGTGCCTCAATATAAGATATATTTCCGGCATCACACAAGAAGCTGTTATGAAACAGTTTGCTATGCAACTATTTAAGGGAAATGTTTTTCTATGGATAAGCACAATACAATTCACAAAATCATTTCCCGGCATCCCGGAAAGAAACTGGTAATTTTCGGTGCCGGAAATGGCGGGTTGTATATTTTTTATCATGCTCTGGAGTGTGGTTTAGAGGCTGAATATTTTGTGGATAACTTGAAAAGTGGAACGGAATTCTGCCATAAAGAGGTGCGTTCTCCCTACGATTTGATGTATGAGGATCCGGAAAAATTGCTGGTTGTTGTTGGTATCAATCAGCAAAGTGCCATCAGAAGTATAGTGCAGCAGCTTGAGGGAATTGGATTTGTTCAGGGGGAAAACTTTGAAATCCCTGAATTCGGACAGCTGTATGCCCCTGCGGATTATCTTGACCCCCTGTTGGCATATTCCCGGAAGGATGATCTTCCCGGGTTCAAATTGACCCGTTCCACAGGAAAAAATCCATTGAAAATCGTCTGTCTTGGCGGTTCTACCAGTGATTGGTCATTTGGCGGCTATACCTGTTGGGCAGATTTTTATCACCAATTGCTGGAAAATGCCGGTATTGCCGTTGACCTTTATAATGGTGCCATTGCCGGCTATCATTCAAGTTTGGAGTTGCTCAAACTTATCCGGGATGTGATTCCGATGAAACCTGATTGCGTATTGTTGCTCAATGGAGTGAATGACGGCAATCAAGCTCCTCTTGCCAATCATCCGATGCATCATGCGTATACCGGGAAAGTTTTTGATAAATTAACAAGCCTGGAAAATAATTGCGATTTGGAAATAAATTCAATTGTAAAAGGCGTCCTTTACGGTCCGGAAGACCATACTTCTCCTGCGGAAGTATATTTACGCAATATGCGGATGATGAACTCTCTGTGCCGGGAGTTTTCCATTGCCTTTTTTCCTGTATTACAACCTACAAGAATTTTTCCAGGCAAAGATGATTGGCAGCTGCCGCTGTATGATTTCTATCAGAAAGTAACTGCTGATATCAGTAAATATCCCTTTATTACAGACGGCAGCTTCTGGCTGGATAATCAACGGTTGCTGTATTTCGACTACATACATTATAATGAAGTCGGGAACCGGATCCTTGCAGAAAAGTTCTTTACTCTTACTTATCCCGTTATCAAGGAGTTGAAATAAATGGATATTCTCGGTATTTCCGCTTTGTACCATGACAGTGCCGCCTGTCTTATCCGCAATGGTGAGATCATTGCCGCCGCCCAGGAGGAACGGTTCAGCAGAATACGCCATGACCGCAATCTGCCCCTTTCTGCAATAGAATATTGTTTGCGGGAGGGGAAGATCGGAAAAGAGGAACTTGATTGCATTGTTTTTTATGATGATCCTTTCCTTGCTCTTGACCGTTTCTGTGCAAATCTGGCAGAGGAATCCCCGGATAATCAGATTCTGCTGGAAAAATCCTTTCACAGTTTTTTTGGTGATAAACTCTGGATCCATGAACAGTTGAAAGATATTTTCGGGGAGAAACCGGGAAAGTACGGGAAACTTCTCACCGTCCCCCATCATTTTTCCCATGCCGGATCCGCTTTTTATCCTTCGCCTTTTGAAGAGGCGGCAGTTCTTACCGTGGACGGGGTCGGCGAATGGGCAACAACTTGTATCTTCAGCGGGGAAAAAGATGGAAAAATAAAATTGTTGCGGCAGATGAATTACCCTCATTCGTTAGGTTTGCTGTATAGTGCCATGACCTATTTCTGCGGATTCAAGGTAAACAGCGGGGAATATAAGTTAATGGGACTTGCCCCTTACGGCAGACCCCGTTATAAGGAACTTATAAGAGAAAATCTTGTTTCCATAAAAGAGGATGGTTCTTTTACGCTCAATATGGAATATTTTTCTTTTCAGAATTCTTTTGTTATGTGTGGAGAAAGGATGGAAAAACTTTTCGGCGGCAAATGCCGGGAACGGGAAAGCCGTCTTACGCAGAGGGAAATGGATATAGCTTCCTCCATTCAGTGTGTGACGGAAGAGATCCTTCTGAAACTGGCAAAAACCGCAAAAGAGATCACCGGAAAGAAGAATCTTGCCCTTGCCGGGGGAGTGGCATTGAATTGTGTCGCCAACGGAAAATTGCGGGAAAGCGGGATCTTCGATCATATCTGGGTACAGCCTGCTTCCGGTGATGCCGGAGGAGCTTTGGGGGCAGCCCTTTATGCTTCCATCAATAAATTTCAGGAAAAGCGAGTATGGAAAAGCGGTTGCGATGCCCAGAAAGGTTCCTATCTCGGTCCGGAGTACAGCACAAATGAGATCCGGGAATATCTGGATAAAGAAGGGGCAGTATATACGGTCATGGAAGAAAAAGAGTTGTTGCAATATGCTGCAAAACGCCTTGCAGAAGGTGCGGCAGCTGGTCTTTTCCGGAACCGTATGGAATTCGGCCCCCGTGCATTGGGCGCAAGAAGTATTATCGCCGATCCCCGGAGAAAAGACACCCAGAGCAATGTAAATATGAAGATCAAATTCCGGGAATCTTTCCGGCCTTTTGCTCCGGCAGTGCTTGCGGAAAAGATACAGGAGTATTTCGATACAAAAGGGGAAATCGCTGATTCCTATATGCTTTTTACCGCCCCGGTGGCGGAAAAAAGAAGATTGCCCTTTGATCTGGAAAAGAGTTTATCCGACTTTGAAGAGGATATGCTGAAAATTTCTTCTGTTCCCCGGTCGGATATTCCGGCTGTCACCCATGTGGATTATTCGGCAAGGATACAATGTGTGGATGGAAAATGGAATCCCTTTTTCTATGAATTGCTTAAAGAATTTGAGCGTCAGACATCCTGTGCCGTGTTGGTGAATACCTCTTTCAATGTTCGTGGGGAGCCTATCGTCAATACGCCGGAAGATGCCTATATATGTTTTATGACCACAGATCTTGATCTTCTTATTATGGAAAATTGCGTGCTGGAAAAATCGGAACAGAAAGAATTTACAGGCAAAGACAGGAGGAAACAGTATGAACTTGACTGAAAAAGAAAAAATCATGCTTTCTTCCGCGGCGGAAAAGGTGAAAAAAAACTGTTTTCACATTTATCCGGAAATGCCGGAAGGGGAAAACAGCAGTTTTGCGGAAGAGATGGATACGGATTTCCTCGGGGAAGATGTATGTAAAGAGTATGATTTTTCCACGCCGGTGGAGTTCCGGAAAAGAATGGAAGAAATATGGGATAAACGCAAAAAAACGGAAATGAAAAATTTTTCTGCTCCTGCGGCGGTTGCTCTTTTCAAAAATAAACCGGAAAGAGGAAAAGAGATCCGGAAAAGTGATGGAAAAATATCAGAATATATTTATGAATTTTAATACAGGAATTAGGTGGAAAAATGACAGAAAAAGAGATGGAACAGGCCAAACGGGCAAAACTCAAAAGAGAGAAACCTTCCGTATATGAAAAAGTATTGAAAATCGCTGACCGTCATGCGGCAGGGATCCCCACTCCCATTGTGGATATAGCTTATTCCACGGTCTGCAATTTAAAGTGTCTGCATTGTTCCGCAAGAAGGCTCACCCCGAAAAAATATAAATTGACACCGGAAGTGTTGAAAAATTTTACGGATCAGGCGGATGCCCTCGGGCTGTGTCAGTTGAATCTTTCCGGCGGGGAACCATTGCTTTTTACTCCTCTGGATAAAATTTTTGAAGCCCTGCAGCCGGATAAGTTCCATTTGAGTATGAGTTCCAATGGGTATTTCCTTACATTGGAAAAGGCAAAGGAACTGAAAAAAATGGGGCTGGACAAGATCAAAATATCTCTGGATGATTTTGATGAAGCAAAACATGATGCCAACAGAGTGGATGCCGGAGCGTATCAGAAGGCGATGAAAGCCTTTTTTGCCGCAAAGGAAGCCGGACTTTCTGTTGTGGTGCAGACCGTTGTCACTCACGAAAACTGTTGTACTTCCCGGACAGTGAAAATGGCGGAATTCTGTCAGGAAAACGGTTTTACTTTAGATGTGATGCTGGCAAAAGCCATCGGTGCGTGGGAAGGAAAACATGAGGTGCTTTGTGATGGAAACGATTTGAAATTCCTGAAAGAAGTCCATGACAGTATTCCCGCCCTTCATCTGGATACTTTCCCCACTTACGGTATCGACCGGGGATGCGGAACGGTGGATTCCACCATTCATATGACACCCTATGGCGATATTCTTCCCTGTGTATTTATTCATATTTCTCTTGGAAACATCTTTGAAGAAAGTCTGGAAACGATCCTTAAACGGGGAAAAAGCATCAAGCATTTTGCCCAATATCACCCCTGCTGTCTTTCCGGTATGGACAGAAACTTTATCAATAAATATATGAGCAAATTCTATGGAAAAGAGATCCCCATTTCCTGGAAGGATGCTTTTACCAAAGAAGATTTCATAGAATGAAAACAGAAGAAAACAGCGAAAAGATCATTCCTTATACGGAACTTAAAAATACCGGACGGAAGGTTTTGAAAGAGGTCATTCCCCTGCAAAAACCTTTCACAGTCCTTATCGAACCTTCTTCTTTGTGCAATTTCCGCTGTCTGCAATGTTTCCAGCGTTTGAAAGGGGATAATTACTTTACAAAGACCCGTATGAATATGCCTTTAAGCCGTTTTGAAAAGGTGCTTTCCCAGTTGAAAGAGTGGCAGGGAGCAAAAATCAAAGTGCTGAAATTGAGTATTTACGGCGAACCGCTTATGAATCCTGATTTCTGTGAGATGGTGCGTATGGCAAAGACTGCGGATGTGGCGGAACGCATTGAAACAACTTCCAATGTGAGTTTGCTTACAAGGGAAAAGGCTGAAAAACTTGTGGATGCGGGACTGGATTATTTACGGGTTTCCATTTACGGGGCGGATGGAGAAAATCACAGGAAAGTAACTTCAAGCACTTTCACTCCGGAAATGATCCGCAGTAATCTTTTTACCTTACTGGAAGTACGGAAGAATGCCAATTGCTCCAAGCCTTTTGTGGGAGCAAAGATGCTGGATTCCTTTGAAGAGGAAAATTGTCTTTTTATGGAATATTTCAAGGATGCTGCCGATGAACTCTATCTGGATAAACCCCATGGCTGGATCAAGGTGGAAAATTCGGATTTTCTCGGGGAATATTATGGAAATGATCTGGAAAAAGCCGAAAAGATCATGGCAGAAGATTCCAATAATGCCGCTGTTTGCCCCATGGCTTTTACCACAATGGCTGTGCGTGCCAATGGAGATGTTTCCCCCTGCTGTGTGGACTTTATCGGCGGGACAAATCTGGGAAATATGGAGGAAAAAACTTTACAGGAACTCTGGGAAGGCGAAGAATTTTTCTCTTTCCAGAAAATGCAGCTTGAGAGAAGAAAGCATGAAAATTCCTCCTGTAAAAATTGCAGTATCTGCAATAGTTCCCATTATACAAGAGATAATATTGATTCTGTTACCGTGGATATTCTTGCAGAAAAAAGAAAAAAATACAACTGGAAATGAGATAAAAATGCTTGAAGGAAAAAAGATCCTGATGACCGGATGCAGCGGTTTTTTCGGAAAAAATATCTTTTATCATGCTCCATATCTCGCGGAACGGAATAAAATCACCCTTCTTTCCAGAAATCCGGAAAAGCTCCTTTCTTTTTTCCCGGATCTGGGGAAAAATAAGAATCTTTCTTTTCTTTCCTGTGATATAAGAAATTTTTCCTGTAAGGAATACGATTATGATCTTATTATCCATGGTGCCGCCTCCTTCGGAAGAGATGTGACGGAAAGGGATACTTACGATATTATCCGTAAAGGAACAGAAAATATCCTCTCTTTTGCAAAGAAAAATCCCCGTTTGGAAAAGTTGCTTTTTATAAGTTCCGGGGCTGTTTACGGAAGAAGACTTACGGAAATCCAAAGTGAAGATATGCTTTTAAAACCCTGTGAACCCTACGGGTGGGGAAAAAAGGAAGCGGAGGAAATGTGCATCCTTTCCGGTGTCCCCTGTGTCATCGCCAGATGCTTTGCCTTTGCCGGTGAGTTTATGGAATTGAATACCCATTTTGCCATTGGCAATTTTATTTCCGATGTACTGCATGAGAGGGATATTGTCATCAAAGGAGACGGTACTGCCGTCCGTTCTTTCATGTATTCCGGAGATCTGGTAAAGTTGCTTCTGCTGTTGGCAGAAAGTGAAATTCCTTCCGGCAGGATCTATAATGTGGGATCGGATGAAGCGGTAAGCATCGGAGAATTGGCGGAGATTACAGCACAATGTGGAGAGGATTTTTCCGGAAAGATCATTACGGAAAAAAAGTATGTTCCGGGAACTGCTATTGATATATATGTGCCGGATATTTCCCGCATCCGTCTGGAATTGAATACACCTTCTCCCCTTTCTCTGGAAGAAACTGTCCGCAGGACAATGGAGTTTTTCCGGAGTACGGAAATGTATGGATAGGTACGGACGGGTACGGAGAAAATAAAAAAGCGGATCAAAAAAATTGATCCGCTTTTGTGTAAAGATAAAAGTGGGGCTGTTGCAAAACCTCATAAAAGGTTGCAAATCCCCTGTTTTTTTGTATAAATTTTTATTTGCTGTCGAAAAAATCAGCAATCTTGAATTTATACAACAATAGTAAAAATTATTGCAGGTAAAATGTTGTATCTCTTTTATATAAAATAAATTGGAATTGCTTTTATTACTTGTAATAAAAGTAATTCCGGTGAAAGTTTTTGGAAAAAGGGGTGTGGGGAAGAGAACCTTTTTTCAAAAAGGTTTCTTCCCCACAAAACAGTTTTGCCCCCCCCTTTAATCCTTATTTCTTTTCATTAATGGCAGCCTGTGCCGCCGCCAGACGGGCAAGGGGAACACGGAAGGGACTGCAGGAGACATAGGAAAGTCCTGCATTGTGGCAGAATTCCACGCTTCTTGCTTCTCCGCCCTGTTCACCGCAGATACCGATCTTGAGGGCAGCATTGGTCTTTCTGCCTTCGGTAAGAGCGTGTTTCACCAGGAAACCCACTCCTTCCGTATCAATGGTCTGGAAGGGGTCGGCGGGAAGGATCTTCTTACCCACATAATCTCCCAGGAATCCACCCACATCGTCACGGCTGAAACCGAATGTCATCTGGGTGAGGTCGTTGGTACCGAAGGAGAAGAAGTCCGCTTCCTTTGCCATTTCGCCTGCGAGAATGGCTGCACGGGGGATTTCGATCATGGTACCGAGAAGGTAGGAGATCTTTTTGACTTTGAATTTCTTTGCCACTTCCTCTGCCGCCCGGGCGATAATGACTTTCTGATTCTGCAATTCTTTGGGATCGCATACTACAGGAATCATGATTTCCGGTTTGCATTTGATGCCTTCTTTGGCAAGTTCGCATGCCGCTTCAAAAATGGCACAAGCCTGCATTTTGGTCACTTCCGGATAGGTGATACCCAGACGCACGCCGCGATGCCCCATCATGGGATTGCTTTCCTTGAGAGCTTCGGAACGCTTCTGCAAGTCGGCAAGAGAAATCCCGATCGCCTTGGCAAGTTCCTTCTGCTGATCGGCACTGTGAGGTACAAATTCATGCAGCGGGGGGTCAAGGAGACGGATTGTGACAGAACATCCTTTCATGGCTTTGAGGGTACTCTTCACATCGTTCTTCACAAAGGGGAAGAGATCTTTGAGGGCTTTTTCCCGTTCTTCCAGAGAGGAGGAGAGGATCATCTTGCGCAGAGCGAACAGAGGCTTTGCCGCGCCTTTGCCGTAGAACATGTGTTCTGTACGGAAAAGACCGATGCCTTCCGCTCCGAAACTCTTTGCCAGAGCCGCATCTTCCGCAGTATCCGCATTGGCACGCACGCCCAGTTTGCGGAAGGAATCTGCAAGACGCATGAATTTCTGGAATCTGGGATTTTCGCTGGAATCCATAGTGGCGACTTCCCCGGCATAAGCATAACCTCTTGTACCGTTGAGGGAGATGATATCGCCTTCTTTGAAGGTATATTTACCAGCTTTGAAGGTTCCGGCAACTTCGTCGATCTGCATACCGTCCGCTCCGACGATACAGCATTTGCCCCAGCCGCGGCAGACGAGAGCAGCATGACTTGTCATACCGCCTCTGGCTGTAAGGATACCGTCAGCAGCCCGCATACCTTCCACGTCTTCCGGATTGGTTTCTTCTCTCACCAGAATGGTCTTGATGCCTTTGGCTGCAAGAGCCACCGCTTTTTCAGAAGTGAAGACGATCTTGCCCACAGCACCGCCGGGACCTGCGGGAAGTCCGGTAATGACAAGGGAGGCACTCTTTTCCGCTTTGGGGTCGAGAATGGGGTGGAGAAGTTCATCCAGCTGATTGGTGCTGACACGGCATACGGCGGTTTTTTCGTCGATCATGCCTTCATCCAGCATATCCATTGCCATGTTCAATGCGGCAGTACCGGTACGTTTTCCAACGCGGCATTGCAGCATGTAAAGTCTGCCTTCCTGAATGGTGAACTCAATATCCAGCATATCGTGGTAATGTTTTTCCAGTTTGGCACGGATGGCACAAAGTTCCTTGTAGATCTTCGGCAGAAGTTCCTGCATGGATTTGAGGTTTTTATTCTTTTCATTTTTGGTATCGTCATTGAGAGGATTGGGGGTACGGGTTCCTGCCACCACATCTTCCCCCTGGGCATTGACCAGCCATTCCCCGTAGAAACGATTGTCTCCGGTTGCAGGGTCACGGGTGAAGGCTACTCCTGTAGCGGAGCTGTCACCCATATTTCCGAATACCATACTCTGTACGTTTACAGCAGTCCCCCAGTCATCCGGGATCCCTTCGATCCTGCGGTAGGCGACGGCTTTTTTCCCGTTCCAGCTTTTGAATACGGCACCGATACCGCCCCAGAGCTGTTCTTCTGCATCATCCGGAAAGTCGGCTTTCAGGACTTTTTTCACGGTTTTCTTGAAGTCTGTGCAAAGTTTTTTCAGATCCGCAACGGTAAGATCCGTGTCAGAAGTATAGCCTTTTTTTGCTTTGAGAGCAGCCATCTGATCATCCAGCTGTTTACGGATCCCGCCTTTTTCCGCATCCGGTTCGATGCCTTCGGCTTTTTCCATCACCACATCGGAATACATCATAATAAGACGGCGGTAAGCATCATAAACAAATCTTTCATTGCCGGTGCGCTTGATAAGGCCGGGAATGGTCTTGGAAGAAAGCCCCACATTGAGGACAGTTTCCATCATGCCGGGCATGGAGGATCTTGCTCCGGAACGGCAGGAGACCAAAAGAGGATTGGAGGGATCTCCGAACTTCATCCCCATGTTTTTTTCCACCATTTTCACGGCTTCTTTCACGGCTTTTTCCAGAGAGGCAGGATATTTCATCCCTTCTTTGAAATAGTCCACACAACATTCTGTTGTAATGGTGAAACCTGCGGGAACGGGCATGTTGAGGTTAGCCATTTCAGCAAGGTTTGCCCCTTTTCCCCCCAGAAGGTTCTTCATGGAAGCATCCCCTTCTGTCATTCCTTTTCCGAAGAGATAGACATATTTCTTCATGTCCGTCATGCTCTTCTTTCCACATTTGGTTGCTGCCGCTTTTTTACATGCGGTTTTCTTTGCGGCACATTTCTTAACTGCCATTTTCTTACCTTTCACTTTTACTGATCCATGTCCGGCTGTCACTCCCAAAACTGGGATGAGGAACATTGATCTCCAGTACTTTTACTTCTTTTACTTCTTTTACTTCTACTTTTTTCTTTTTATCAAAAATACGGGGAAACTTCCCCGGAAAAATATTAAAATTACTCAAACAGAAGATTTATCGGAAACTGCGGAAGGCCTTGAGGATCTCTTCCCGTTTCAGATTCTTTTTATGGTCGATCATCATAAATGGCCCATTGATCTCTGCTTCAAAACGTACTCCGTTTATATATACTTCCTTACGCGCCCGCACAAGTTCATATTTTTTCTTTGCTTTGGGGAAAGAAAGATCATATTTATAGAACGCCACTTCCCTTCCTGCGATCTTGATGGCAAGCCCGTCTTCCGCACGGACCGGTTCCA
>JAZKZE010000142.1:0-16809 GCA_045612485.1 Victivallales bacterium
GAGAGAATGAGGGCGTTTTTTGCCCGAATGAACGCAGGCGCATATATATGGAAAAAGAAACTGCCGCATTACGAAAGAGTTTGACTGCACAAAAGGAAAAAGTGAGGGGGATAGGGGAGTGAAAAAAGCAAAATGCGTTTGGGGCTCTCTCCTGAAGGTTGCCCAAAACAGGATAAAGAAGTATTTTTGAAAAAATCTGACAAAATCACTTTTTTAAAAGCAGATTTCTTTACGCACATAATTTTGTAAAAATATGCTATTTTTACAAAATTATGGGATAGCTGTGATTTTTTTATCAAATAATATAAAAAGGGACTTGACAGAAAAAGAAATATCCATTACAGTAAGGGTACAAAAGTATTTTTACTGTAACGATCTGACATGAAAGGAGAAATGAAATGAAAACGATCAAAACTCTTCTGACGGTATTTTTTGCATTTCTGGGAATTTCCTCTGTTTGTCTGTATGGAGAGGCTATTCCGTTCAGGGGACTGGACAAATCCAATCACATTTCCGGTCCGGAAGTAACACAGGAAATGATGAAAGGAAAAGTCGTTCTTTTCGATTACTGGGGACTGGGATGCCCTCCCTGTCACGCTTCCATGCCCAAATTGCAGGCATTGTGGCAGAAGTACGGGGAGAAATATCTTATCATCATTGGTTCCGAATCATGGGGACAGAACAGAAATCAAATCAAGGCGTTTCTTGCAAAAAACAGGATCACCTTCCCCATTTATCAGGGGGCAACTTATAATAATGTCCGTCCCCGGGGTGTGCCTCATGCAGTTCTCATCGGAGCAGATGGTAAACTTGTGACAATGGCACATCCTGCAAGATTATATGCAACAGTTGCCCAAATGTGTGAAGAACTGAAAAAGCAGGATCCGGAAAGCAAAAACACTCCATCCGCCGGATTGCCTATTGAAGGTTTGGACAAATCCAATCACATTTCCGGACCGCAGGTAACGCAGGAAATGATGAAAGGAAAAGTCGTTCTTTTCGATTACTGGGGACTGGGATGCGGCCCCTGTCACGCTTCCATGCCTAAATTACAGGCATTATGGAAAAAGTACGGGAATAAGTACCTTATCATCATTGGTTCCGAATCATGGAGGAAGGACAGAAAACTGATCAAAGCATTTCTGAAGAAAAACAAAATAAAATTCCCCATCTATCAGGGAGCGGTCTATGATAATATCCGTCCCCGGGGAGTGCCCCACGCCATTCTTATTGACGAAAACGGCAATCTGGTTGAAAAGGCTCACCCTGCAAAACTGTATGCAAAAGTGGAAGAGATGTGCAAAGCTCTGAAAAGAAAAGCCTCGGGAAGGTAAAATTTTCTGATGCTATGTATAAAAAAACTCCGCCGGAAAGCGGAGTTTTTTTATGGACATGCAGCATATTTCATTCTGCGCCGTATCCAGGAGCTGCTTATCTTTCTTTCCAGGAATCCGGATCAAAGTCCATGGCATTGCGGAGAACAGAACTGCTTTCATACAATCCGCCGGAACGGTTTCTTGCAAGCCACAATTCTTCATGTTCAGCGATCACATGACGCAATCCATCCCTGAATTTTGCCTGATCCCACTTGGATTTACCGCCAAGAACTCTGCGGAGGAAGGAAAGGGAAACTAAACTCATATTGAAGGCATTGACAAGCTCCCTGTTTTCCAATGCAAAACCGTCAAAGGGATGCTTTTTGAGTTCGGCAAAAAGTTTCTGCATGTGTTTTTCCACTTTGTCGGTTTCCTGTACTTTCATATCCTGAAGCCATTTGGAAATATGACTTTCCCGCATAAAGGAGGGTATGATCCTGCCGAAAGGCGTACTGTTGCCCACCCGTGTTTCAAAGTCATCATAGATCCTGCCCGCATCCATAAGGAACTTTCCAAGCCGTTCCGCTTCTTTGCGGTCTTTTTCCGGAGCAAAGGCGATGGCAATACCGTAAGGAAGGAGTTCTTCCGCTTCTTTCTCCGTTTCTGCATTCCACGCCATTGCCCCGCCGAAAGCGATCCCGGGCCAACTTACGGGATAATACTGGTGATGTCCGCAGTCGCCCCAGTCGGTCATAAGAATCCCTTTTGCCCCGTTGCGGCAGCCGTTGACAACAGCATTGGCGATATTGCCCACCATATTGGTGGTACGTCCCAGCATGGTCTGCCATGAGGAAGTACCCGGACAGACAAGGAAAGGCACTTTGGAAGCGGCAAATTTTTCCGTATCTTCTTTGAAGGGGTGACAATATTCATAGCCCCATTCAAGAGCAGTGATGCCTTCGGGAAGTTCCCCGATAAGCTCCGGATTGTGCATAATGATATCCCCCCAGAACTGAACGGAAAAACCGAATTTGTCTGCCATTGCTGCAAGATCTTTCAGGAAGGAAAGATAGACCTTTGTGACCCCTTCTTTTTCACAGCGTGCGGCACTTTTTCCTTTACCGAGTTCCACCGTTTCATCACAGCCGATATTCAGTTTTCTGCTGGTGAAATTGGGGAGAAATTCCTTGTACAGAGATTCTACAAAATCCAGTGATTTTTTGCAGGGATGCAGCACCCCCTGCATAGGGACTCCGCTTCTGTGGATAAAAGGGGGATCACATTCTGCAAGAGATTTATACTCATCCAGTTTGAGCCAGCGGTTCAAATGTCCGAAACTATTGAGATTGGGGACAAGTTCCACAAAATGATCCACACAGAAAGCATCCAGCTCCATGATCTCTTCAGGCGTAAAGGGACTATAGGAAGCCCATACTCTTTCATGGGCGGCAAAAGCATAGGTATGTTCCATATAAAGCTGCATGGAATTATACCGCATTGCCGCAAGACTTTTCACAAGAGCCTTGACGGTTTCCATCGTGGGAACTTTATTGCGGGAAATATCCAGCATATAGGAACGTTCCTCCATGGAGGGAGCGTCTTTAATCTCAAAAAGCGGTATGGATGCGGGCCTGGCAAGGATCTGGCAGACAGTCTGCATCCCATAGAAAAATCCGGCATCGTCCCCGGCTTCCAGAAGGATCCCGCCCTCTTTCTTCAAGGAAAGAATATACTCTTCTTTTGCAAGGGATTTTTTTCTTTTCATCACAACCAGATCTTCTCCGGCAGAAGGAAGTCCGGAAGTCACACGGGGAATAAGCACCAAACTCCGTGTCAGAGCCTGTGCCATTTCCATCACCCGTTTTTTCAGCGGGAAGCCTGCGTCTTGCGGAAGAATGATCCATTTTGCGTCTGTAAGATCTCTTGTTCCCCTGCCGTACTTGACCGCAACCGGTACAGGGAAAAGTCTGCATTTTTCCTTATTCATTTTTCACCCCGGTATTTTCTTTTATAAAATTCTTGAGATTTGGCAGAAAATATACATCATTTTCAGTGAAAAGCAATCTGTTTTCATTCACTTCCAGGGAAAAAAAAGTTTGAATCTTGACTTTTTTCCGGAGAAGCTGTATAGTTATAGTTCCGAAAAAATCAACCCATTCAACAAGGAAAAAAACATGATGATTTTATTCAAGACAGTTTCCGTTATGCTTCTTTTCTGCGCTGGATTCTGTACTGCCGTCTTTGCCGGAGAAAAAATATATACCATGGAGAAAAAGGGGGAATTCAGAGCCACCTTCTCCCGGGATTTTTCCAAAACCTCTTTTCAGGGTGACGGCGTAACCGGAAAATGTTTCAAAGCCATCCTTCCGGAAGGGGGAAAAGTCTATGCTGTCCACTCCCATGACAGACAGAAGGCGGACAATGTGAAAGAACTGTATATCTCCGGCTTTTTCAAAGGAAAAGGCTCTTTCTGTATGGGTTTCATTCTCTATGGCAAAGACAACAAGATCTTCTGGCTGCCTGCCCCCGGCGTCTATTCTCCGGCAATGAAAATCAATACAGAAAAGTGGGAAAAACGTTCCTTTACCCTTACTCCGCCGGAAAAATATGCAGAAAATATCACAGGCTTTCTTACGGCAGTGGTTCTGCTGCCCGGAACGGAACTATATATGGATGATATTCAGACAAAGATCATAACAAACAATAACAGTAAAACAGAAAATATCAAAGGAAAATAAAAAATGAATGTACTTATTTTCGGCGGAAGCGGCTGGGTCGGTCACAGTATAGCAAAAAAACTTTATGAGGAAAAGATCCCCTGTACCATTGTTTCCAGAGGACAGAAAACCACCTATCTGGATGAGATCCCCCATATTCCTGCCATCAAAGCGGATAAAAACAATGAAGAGGATATGAAAAAAATCTTTGAAAGTGCGGTTTATACCCACGTCATTGATTCCGTCCCCACTCCGGCGTGCATCTGTCACATCCGCAAATATGCAAAAAATCTTCAGCATTACATCCATTGCAGCTCCACCGGCGGCTATGCCCCCCTCCCCTTCATCCCCTGCAATGAAACTGCACCATATAAAGGTTTTGCCTACGGCAATGCCTGGGATTTTAAACGGGATCTGGATAATACAGTCATGGATCTTTTCCGTAAAGAAGGATTTCCCGCTACTGTCATCCGTCCCTGCTACATCACAGGAACAGGTCTGCTGCCGCTGGATAATTTAGGAGGAAGAAGAAAAGATTTTATTTCCGACATCATTGAAGAAAAAGTTCTTGATCTTCCCGGCGACGGAAGCACCCTTCTTCAGCCCATCCATGTAAAAGATCTGGCAAACTCTTTCTATCTGGCACTGATGCACCCTCTCGCCTGTAAAGGAGAGATTTACAATATCACATTAAGCCACGCCCTGCCTTTAAATGAATATTTGCGTCTTACCGCCTCCGTATTCGGCAAAACCCCGAAGATCAATTATATGCAAATAGAGGACATCCTTGCAAAATACGGCAGTAAGGTAAATGAGATCGGTTTGAAATTCCTTGCCTGTCATATGTGTTTTTCCACAGAAAAAGCACGCAGAGATCTGGAATACATCCCCTGCCACACCCCGGAAGATGCCATTATTGAAACCGCATTGTGGGCGGAAAAGGTCACACGGGGATAAAAAAATCTTTTACGCTTTTTTCCTTCCCAATGCAGGTACTTTGGAACGTTTCAAAAGTGAACGGTAATATTTCCAGTGCGGAACATATTTTGCCACCTCCTGCCAGAAAAAAGCAGAATGATCCATGTGCTTTGTATGACAGAGTTCATGGATCAATACATAATGTACACACTCTTCCGGAACAAAAAGCAGCATGGCATTCAATGATATCGTTCCGGAAGAGGAACAGGATCCCCAACGGGTACTCTGCATACGGATCGCACATTTTTTATATTTCAAACCTGTTTTAAGAGATAATTTGCTCAATTTTTCCGGAAGAAACTCTTCCGCCTTGCGTAAGATAAATCTTTCCAGTGCCTCCGTTACCGCCTCCGGGCAGAGAACGTTGCCTGACACCCGGATACAGGAAATTTCCCCATCCGTCTTCACCCCCACCCAGGGTACATCCAGAAAGGTATAATATACCGGATATTTTCTTCCGTATACGGCAAGATCCAGAAAGGCTGGATACTCCTGAACAGTCTTTCCCCTTCCCGGCTCATCGGGATGCCGGACACGTTTTTTTAATGTCTTTTCCAGCCAGGGCAGAGAGTTTTCCAGAAAAGAAAGAGCCTCCTGCCGGAACATAAAAGGAGGCAATACAAGTTCTGTTTTATCCTCTTTCACCCGCAAAGTACATCTTTTTGCTTTCGGGGAATACCTGAGAAAAACAGAAAAACTCTCCCCGCTTGCAGGGAGAGTAATTGTAATAATATTATTTTCCGGCATGAAGATTATTCCGTAAAGGTCTTTCCATATTCAAGGAATGTACCGTTGGCAATGGCCTCACGGATCTCTTTCATAAGATTCATAAAATAATAAATATTATGAATGGAAAGAAGCCGCATCCCCAGGATCTCATTGACATTCATCAAATGCCGGATATATGCCAATGTGAAATTTTTGCAGGCATAACAGTTGCATTTGGGGTCAATGGGGGAAAAATCCTCCCGGTATTTGGCTGCTTTCACAGGGATCGTGCCGCCGCCGGTAACAAAAGCCGAACCGTGACGGGCAAGACGCGTGGGCATCACGCAGTCAAACATATCAATACCATACTTCACCCCTTCATAGATCTGACGGGGAGTTCCCACCCCCATAAGGTAACGGGGTTTGTTTTCCGGAAGGAGATGGGTCGTCCAGCTCATAACGTCAAACATCTCCTGCTGACTTTCCCCTACAGACACTCCGCCTATGGCATAACCGTTGAAATCCAGATCAGAAAGAGTCTTTGCGGAAAGTTCCCGAAGATCCTTATAGGTGGAGCCTTGTACGATGCCGAACATCTGCTGACCGTCTTTCAGCGGCTGTTCCCTGGACATGCGTTCCCATCTGTGGGTAAGGGCAAGAGATTTTTCCGCCTCATCATGGGAACAGGGATAAGGAGTACATTCATCAAATGCCATCACAATATCCGATCCCAGATCCCGCTGGACTTTTGCAGACTCCACAGGTCCGAGAAAAAATTTTGTTCCATCAATATGGGAAGAAAATTTCACGCCGTCGGGCATCATCTTGCGCAGTCCGGCAAGACTGAATACCTGAAATCCGCCGCTGTCCGTAAGAATAGGATGCTCCCATCCCATGAATTTATGCAATCCTCCGGCTTTTGCCACAAGTTCCGAACCGGGCCGGAGCATCAGATGATAGGTATTTCCCAGAATGATCTGTGCGGAAAGTTCTTCCAGTTCCGCAGGAGACATGGCTTTTACTGTCCCCCGGGTCCCCACAGGCATAAATACAGGAGTATGGATCTTTCCATGGGGCGTTTCCAGAGTCCCCAGTCTTGCCATACACTCTGTACTTTTATATTCCAGTGTAAAATGGGAATTGCTCATATTTTTCCTCATCCTCTTTTAACAAACATGGCGTCAAGTACGGAATCTATTTTTTCCTCCTCCACACCTAAAGCTCTGCCGATCTCCGCCCCGAATTCCAGGGAAACGCCGGGACCTCTGCCGGTAACGATGTTGCCGTCTCTTTCCGTGCGGCTTCCGGTAAAGACAAGATCGGAAACGGGAGAAAGTCTTTCACATCCGGGATAACCGGTAACACGTTTTCCTTTCAATATTCCGAAAGCAGACAATGCCGCAGGAGCAGCACAAATGGCGGCAACGATTTTTCCTTCTGCGGCAAATCCTCTTACAAGATCCTTTACTTTCATATTATCCCGCAAATTCGTTGCACCGGGAAGTCCCCCGGGCAGAACTACCGCATCAAAAGTGGAAAGATCATTTTCAAGAGAATCCAGAAGAGCATCTGCACAAAGATACAGAGAAGCGGAACTTCTCACCTTTTCACTTTCCACGCCTGCCATTACCACCTGACAGCCCAATCTTTTCAGCACATCACCGGTTCCCACTGCCTCCACTTCCTCAAAACCGTCGGCAAGCAATATCAAAACTTTTTTTGTCATAATCCTTTTCCTTTTTTACAGTTTGCTTTTCCTGTTTACCTTACTGCCCCAAAGCCCGTCCGCGGAACAGGGGAGGAGTATGTCCTTGCATCTCATTCTTCATCTCTTTATATCTTCTGTTCCGTTCTTTCTTCAGATAAGAAATGACCATCCGGTCTGTGGCAAGATCGTATGCCGTATATCCTTTTTCATCTTTTTGCAGGATATTTGCTCCTTTGCGGATGAAAAACTGTACCATCACAAGATTATTCTCTTTTGCAGCAACAAGAAGAGGAGCGCGTTTTGCGTCAATAAGTCCATTTTTAGCCATAAGACGGTAAGCTCCGCGGACACTCAGACGGCGGAGGATCTGACGGCTGAAGAAAAGATCCCAGTTCAGAGGAAGTTTTCTGTCAAGAAGATACTCTGCCAATTTTACATCGCTGCCTCTGATCGCTCCATTCATTGCAGCAAGCCCGATCAGGGATGCCCGGGAAAAATCCGGATATTTTTCCAGAAGAAGTTTTGCACTTTCCGTATGGGCTTTTTCTGCCGCATAGATCACCGCCATTCTTCCTGTGGAATCCGTTTCTTCCGCATCCGCACCCTTTTCCAGAAGAGCTTTGACCATCTCTTTTTCATCCTTTTTCCCCATACAGCAGTGCATGAGTGCAGTTCTGCCGAGATCATCTTCCGCCGCTATATCCACCCCTTTTTCCAGAAGAAGGGCAAAACTTTCCCGACTGCCGCAACGGGCTGCCTCCATAAGAGGAGTCCTCCCGTAATTGCCCCGCATATTTTTGTCTGCCCCCTTTTCCAGAAGAAGGGCAACGATCCCGGGATACTCTTTACCGGCAGCTACATGCAAAGCTGTATTCTTTCTTGCATCTGCACCATTTATATCCGCCCCCGTGGAAAGGAGATAATCCAGGATCTCTTTTTTTCCTTCTGCGGCAGCAAGAACGGTCAAAGGCACATTATTGGCAGTCACGCTGTCCGCATCTACCTTTGTCCGGATCAGCTTTTTTACTTTCTCCAGTTCTCCGGAACGGATAGAGGAAACTACATCAGGGTCATTCAATACTTTCCGTACTTCCTTTCCGGAGGCACAGGAAACAAGAAAAAGCATCACGGAGCAAAAGAAGACCGGCAGAATACTCTTCAAAAAGCCTTTCATACTTTTTTTCTCCTCTTTTCCGCAGATGACCGCAACTGACCGCATGCCGCATCCGACTCAAATCCTTTTTCCACACGCACAGTAACAGGAATCCCGGCACGTTCAAGTACAGAAGCAAATTTTTTCACGGTCTCCCTGTCCGGACGGGAAAATCCGCCGTTAGCCTCGTTATAGGGAATAAGATTGACTTTAGCATCCGCCATTCTCGCCACTTTCACAAGTGCAGAAGCAAGTTCCTTTGAATCATTCACATCTTTAAGAAGTACATATTCAAAAGTCAGCAATCGTCCTGTTGCCTCCCGGTGCTGCCGGCAGGCATCAAGAATATCCTTGATGTCTCTGCGGAATTTCCCGGGAATAAGCAATGCACGGGTCTTGTCATCCGGGGCATGGAGGGATACAGCAAGGTTCCACTGTCTGCCGATCTTTGCCAGTTCCCGTATTCCGGGAGTCCATCCGCTTGTGGAAATGGTAACTCTTCTTGCGGCAAGTGCGATACCTTCCGGATCACAGATCTTTTCCAGTGCCCCCACAAGGTTATCCAGGTTGAGAAGCGGCTCACCGATGCCCATGATGACCACATTATCCGGGGCTTTACCGATCACGGAAGAACACAAAAGATACTGCTCCACGATCTCCCCGGCAGTAAGATTACGCACAAGTCCGTGTTCCCCGCTGGCACAGAAAGAACATCTTACAGGGCATCCCACCTGGGTACTCAGACAGAATGTATTGCGACCGTCCTGCGCAACGATGATGGCACATTCGATGGTCTCCCCGTCTGCAAGTTCCAGCAGGAGTTTTCCGGAACCGTCCGCAGATTCCCTTTTTTCAATGATCTTTACGGTGGAACAGGCAAAATATTCTTTGAGTTTTTCCCGTAATGCGGCAGAAAGATTGGTCATCTTTTCAGGATCGGAAGTCCGTTTTTTTGTGATCCATTCCCCGATCTGTTTGGCACGGTAGGCGGGTTCCCCGACACTTTTCACAAAAGCAGCAAGTTCTTCTTCTGTAGCAAAAGCAAGATCTGTTTTGCGTTTTCTTTCCATATTCTTCCCATAAATTTTTTCAGAATTGCATCCTGCGGATGGCTTCTTCTTCAGAGGTGTACTTTCTTTCATTCAATGCCCCTTTCCATATATAAAGTTTCTGATTTTTATAAGGGTATTCCACAAGACGTGTCCATGTACGGGCCGCATCTCCCGGCGGCATATTCCTTGCAGAAAGAATAAAAATGGATTTTTCTTCCGAAGAAGCCACATCCCTGTAGGAACGGATCACTTTGAGCTTTGTCCCCAGATAATATCCTACATCATAAAGCCCGTCAATACCGGCATCTTTATATATGGTCATCCCCGGATCATAAGAAGTTCCCAAGGCCTTCCGTAACACAAGACCTGTCGTTTTCTTATCCTGCTGCGAACAGCGGAATGGCACAGTTATGGAATGGAAAAATCCCATCATACAGCATCCGAGAAGCAGAAATGCCAGCCAGAGACACCTCTTTTTCCTTCCTGCCACGCAGAAAAATGCCCCTCCCGCCAGAACGGGAACCATGACCGCAATAAAGAAAGGAACATGAAATCTTTCTTTCTGCAGGAAGGAGAAATCAAAAATACTGTTCAGATTTTTATCCATAAAGGATTCCGGGAGAATATAGAGTAAAACACCGCATATCCCGCAGACGAAGAAAATAACCGATACATATTTGAAAACCGTACACAATCTCTCCCCGTACCGCCGTACCACGATCCAGTAATCCAGCGCAGTCAGTACTGCCAGAACCGGGGCACACAGGAAATAATCCCGCCCGTCCCGCAGGGGACTGAGCCAGAAAAGCAGCAATGCAAAAAGAAAGATCCTCCGCAGATACTTCATAAAAAGCCGGTTTCTGTCTATTGCGGTAAGTGCCGGACAGAAGGGGGCATACAGAAAAAAAGTCCAGGGAAGAAAACGGATGCACAAATCAAAAGGCAGATAGAAAAGTTTTTTCATATATCCGCCGAATGATTCGGAAAACATGATCTCTCCGGCAATACCGGGCGTTCCGTCCCACCGGGGGATCTCCCAGAAAATAATGGTAAGGATCAGCAGAAAGAGTCCGCACCAGAATCCGGGATAATGCAATTTTGTCCAGATCTTCAGCGGCCGTTTCAGAAAAAACATGGGAATAAAGAAAAAACTCAAAATAAACCACCCGCCGTTATAAAAAGCAAGAGAGGCAAAAATAAATGTCCAGAGCCATGCCCGGTTCCAGGAATCCATCCGCACCCCTTCCCGGAACCACAACAGCCAGCCGGCAAAAACAAGAAGGGCGGAAAGGATCACAGGATTCCCCTCCAGAGCTTTCTCCCCGGCAAGGACAGTAGCAAAAATCAGCCCCGCCCCCACAGCAGCTGCCTGGATACCGGACCGGCATGCTTCATTTGCCTGTTCAGCTTCCGTAAGCACCGTTTCCGCAGTATTTTCTTCTATTGTCCCGAGATTTTTTCTGACCTCCCCGGGGGAAAACTCCCCTTTCAGAAGTCTCTGGCGACAATTCAGATATGCAGCAAAATAACAGGTGCATCCCACGGTCACAGAAAGAACAAAAAGAAAAAACAGGGAAAGGATGCGCAAAGAGTATTCCATACTCAATCCTGTACTGTGAAGAAGTTTCACAAGAAACGGATAAAGAGGATAAGTATATGCAACCACCTCACCGTGTGCCTTGCTTACCACTGGAAAAGATCCGGTTTCCAGCGCAAGAGCTGCATAAAATCCTTCCTGCTGGAAAAGCTCCATTTTACCGATTTCCGTCAAGGGGTAAATAAAGAAAAATGCGGCGGCAAGAAGAAGCACTACAAAGATAAAAGGCGGATTTTTTTCTCTGAATACTGCCATCAGTACACCTTGCACCCTTTCGTATATTCCGGATAAAGGAAGGCGATACTTCTGTACTCTTTGATAGCAAAATTATCTGTCATACCTGCGATAAAATCAGCGGCGGCTCTCTTGAGTCCCACCTTTTCGATCCGTCCCTTTGCCCCTTCCCCCATCAGTTCCGGCCGGTCAAGAAACACCCGGAAACAGGTTCCCATCTGAACGTCGGAAAGGTCATTGAGCTCCGCAAGAACCGGATGGAAATAGAGATTGTGATAAAGGAATGTACGCAACTGGTCGGAAAGACGCTTGTATTCCGGACTGAAAGAGATCATACGGCAGGAGGCATTTTCCACGGCAGAAGCATTTTCCGGGCGGTATGTATCCAGCGTCTTTGAAGAGTAGCGGATCACATCCCCCACAAGCGTATCAATAAGATGTCTTACCGTACAGGCGGTAAAACGGTCATTTTTTTCGTTCAATCCCATGGCAAAAGTCTTTTCTTCACACATCCGCCATAACTCCACTTCCTCAAGCATTTCCAGAGTGATAAGTCCGGAATCCAGTCCGTCATCCACATCATGCCCGTAATAGGTAAGGTCATCCGCCACGTCAGCAACCTGGGATTCTGCGGAAGGATAAAGAGGAAGCACGATCCCGTCAAGAGTGGTTCTTTCCCCGGCATCGTTTATACGGTGTTTCATCAATCCGGCACGAACAGCCCATGTAAGATTCAATCCGTCATAATCCGGATATTTTATCTCCAGAAGATCCACGATCCGCAATGCCTGTTCATTATGGTCAAATCCACCGTCATTTTCCATCAGTTTGTGCAAAGCCCGTTCTCCGGAATGTCCGAAAGGGGTATGTCCCAGATCATGGGCAAGAGCTATGGTTTCTGTAAGATCTTCATTCAGACTCAGACTTCTGGCAATGGTACGGGCAACGGCAGCAACTTCAATGGTATGGGTAAGGCGGGTACGGTAATGATCCCCCGCACCGTTCAGGAATACCTGGGTCTTGTATTCCAGACGGCGGAAGGCTTTACTGTGCAGTATCCGGTCGCGATCCCGCTGAAAATCCGTACGGAGGGGATGTGTTTCCTCAGAAAAACGTCTTCCCCCCGAATTACCGTTATGCACAGCATAGGGAGCAAGAGTTGCTTCCTCACGATCATACAACTCCTCAAGACGTACGATCATATCTGCTCCCTTCTCTTTTCAGTATTTTTCAAGATCATTTCCACTCAGGAAAGGATCTCAGGCACATATTGACGTACAAGATTCATAAGTTCTTCATCACTTATGGTCGTCGTTCTGCCCTTTTTATACTCTTCATCGATCCAGTTTTTGATGGCAATGATCCCGGGATTATCCTTGCGCAGATGCCCGCCACCGGGAATATGGGAATGGATCCAATAGGCGATCCCAGCCAGTCCGGAGGTATTGGAGATTGCCACCATACAGGGACGGCGCAAATATTTTTCCGTATCAAAGATATTGTAGATCTCTTCGTTTTTGGTAAGTCCGTCTGCATGGATACCGGCTCTTGTGGTATTGAAATCCGCCCCCACAAAAGGATAATTGCCGGGGATATTCACCGAAAGTTCTTTTCTGTAGAAATCCGCCATATCTGTGATCGCAGTAGTATCCACTCCGTCACTTATGTCATTAAGGCTCATCCAGTCAAAGACCAATCCTTCAATGGGACTGTTGCCGGTTCTTTCCCCGAATCCGAGGAAGGTACCGTTCACACCGGAACAGCCGTAAAGCCATGCGGCGACCCCGTTGACCTCCACTTTATGAAAGTCATTGTGGCCGTGCCATTCCAGATATTCACTTGTGGTATCGGTATTTTCCAGAATGGCATTGATGAGAGCAGGAACCCCTCTGGGCAGTTCCGCATTGGGGAACGGCACAGCATATCCCATGGTATCGCACAGACGGAACTTGATCTTTTTATCCGTTCCGGCTGTAAGTTCATTAAGTTCATTGATCATGGGGATCACAAATCCGAAAAGGTCTGCTCTTGTAATATCTTCAAGATGGCAGCGGGGGGCGATCCCGTTCTCCAGTGCTGCGGCAACGATCTCTTTATATCCGTCAAGAGTCTGACGGCGGTTTTTCCGCAATTTCAGGAAAATATGGTAATCGGAGCAGGAGGTGAGGATACCGGTTTCTTTAAGCTGGAAATTTTTCACCAGTTCAAAGTCCGCCTTGTTTGCTCTGATCCAACTTGTCACCTGGGGAAATTCATATCCCAGGGAAAGACACGCCTCCACAGCTTCCCGGTCGGTTTTGCTGTAAAGGAAAAACTCACTCTGCCGGATGATGGGATGTTTTCCGTTGATCCGGTGCATGAAAGTAAAAAGAGTCTTGATCTGCTCCACTGTATAGGGAGGACGGGATTGCTGTCCGTCACGGAAAGTGGTATCTGTTATCCAGATGTTTTCCGGGCGGCGCATCGGAATGGCTTCAGACCCGAATCTGACCGCAGGAATACGGTCATAGGAAAAGACATCTCGGAACAAATTAGGTTCCGATACGTTCTGCAATTTCATTTTCATTTTTCTTTCTCCCATGTGATGGCTTCCTGTGAAGCCGTCTTGACTGATGGCATTAATACTTGCAAAAATCTGCCTGAAATAATAATATACATCTTTTTTTCATATTTTTCAACATTCCAGCTTGCTTTTTTCTCTTTTAAAGTGAATTTTAAAAGGAGAATTGCTTTTTTTGAAGAAAAAGGCAATTTCGGATGAAAGTATGCTGAAACGGAAAAGTCCCCGTTCCGGCAGAATAAATGAGAACCTTCAGGAAATCAGAAACATGGCTCGAATACTGGGAATTGAAAGCAGCTGCGACGAAACTGCCGTGGCGATCATTGAAAACGGGAGAAAAGTAATATCCAATATTGTTTCCTCCCAGATGGCAAAACACGCTCTTTACGGGGGAGTTGTCCCTGAACTTGCGGCACGGGAACACCTTACCGCTATTGAAAAAGTGTGTGAAGAAGCATTGAAAACCGCAGAGATGAAAGTGGAGGATGTGGATGCCATCGCAGTCACCCACGCCCCCGGACTTGTACCGGCTCTGCTGGTGGGACTGAATTTTGCAAAAGGTCTTGCCTCCGCTTACAACAAACCTCTTATCGGAATAAATCATTTTCTTGCTCACATCTACGGAGCATTTATCGAGGCGGAAGATCTGGATTTTGCAGATCCCGCCCTGTACCCCATGGCGGCACTTGTGGTCTCCGGAGGACATACCTCCATCGTGATCATCCATTCCGACGGCAATGCGGAAGTCATCGGTACCACCATTGACGATGCCGCAGGAGAAGCTCTGGACAAAGGAGCAAAAATGCTCAATCTGGGTTATCCGGGCGGGCCTGTCATTGAAAGACTTGCCAAAGGCGGCGACGGCAAAAGATTTCATTTCCCCCGTTCCCTTACCGGAACATCCGGCAAAGGGCTTGATCCGGAAAACCGTTTCAATTTCAGTTTCAGCGGTCTGAAAACAGCCCTGCTTTACCATGCAAAAAAATATGCGCCAGACGGAAATACAGAAAATATAGAAGGAGCACTTCTTACCGACACTCTGGCTTCTTATCAGGAAGCTCTTACCGATGTTCTCTGTTCCAAACTTTTTGATGCTGTAAAGCTCTACCGGGCAGGTTCCGCAGTTCTCTGCGGGGGAGTAGCGTGCAACAGTGTACTGCGGGAAAAATTTGAGAAAAAATGCCCGAAAAATGTCCGCTGCATCATCGCGCCGAAAAAATTCTGTACCGATAATGCGGCAATGGTGGCGGCTCTTGCCTATCATTATCACAAGGCAGGTCAATACAGTCCCCTCACACTGGATGCTCTGGCAAGACTGCCCAAACTCACGCATGTACCTTTTGCAGAAACAAAATAATATGATCCAATTTTTCAACCATAAGGAAACAAAATGAAACAAGTAAAGATCGGTATCATCGGGCTCGGCGGACGGGCGGAAACCCTTTTGGCATCCATTGTTGCTCTTTCCGGGGAAGTGGTGGTAACTGCCGCCTGCGATTTTTCCCAACAGAAAATCGACCACTTTTTAGGTCTTTTTGACAAATACAAGATCAAAAGACCCAAAGCCTATCTGCGTCATCTGGATCTTCTGGATGATAAGAATGTGGATGCAGTCATCGTCCCCACCTCCTGGAACTCCCACATCCAGATCGCCTGCGATGCCATGAAAAAAGGTAAATATGCCGCCATTGAAGTAGGGGGAGCCGCCTCCTGTGATGAATTGTGGCAACTTGTCCATGCCGCCGAATCCACAGGGGTATCCTGCATGATGCTGGAAAACTGCTGTTACGGCAGAAATGAACTTATGGTCATGAATATGGTCCGTAAAGGTCTTTTCGGCGAACTCATCTACTGCGAATGTGGTTATGAACATGATTTGAGCGAAATGGGCTACCGTACCGACAGCCGTCAGGAACGCGCTCTGCACAATATGCACCGTAACGGGGAACTTTATCCCACCCACGGTCTGGGGCCCATCGCCAAGATTCTGAAGATCAACCGGGGCAACCGTTTCCTCACCCTCACCTCCACAGCCACCAAAAGCTGCGGATTCGACCTTGCCGCCCGTAAAAAGGGCATCAACAATGTTCACTTCAATGAAGCGGATATCGTTGTCACCAACATCAAATGCGCCAACGGTGAAGTCATTACCATGACCCACGGAGTCTCCCTCCCCCGTCCCTATTCCCGGGACTGCCGTGTGCAGGGAACCCAGGGCATCTGGCTGGAAAACAGCAAAGGTATTTACATTGAAGGCATCAGCCCCCGTTACTGCAAACTGGACGTTGCCGGAAATCCCTATTCCACCCACGAATGGACACCGGTAGCCGATCTTTATGAAAGATTCGACCACCCCATCTGGCAGGCATACAGAAATCATGAAGTAGGCGGTCACGGCGGTATGGATTCTCTGGCATTGCGCGCCTTCTTTGATGCTGTCCAGAAACGCACTACTCCTCCCATCGACGTCTATGACGTAGCCGCATGGATGTGCATTACCTGTCTTTCCGAACAGTCCATCGCTATGGGTGGTCTCCCTGTTCCCATTCCCGACTTCACAAATGGCAAATGGGTATGCAGAGAAGAAGAACTGCCCTCAAAATGGTCTTTGAACGAAGTGTATTAAAGTACGGATAAGTACGGATAAAGGGGCTGTTGCAAAACCTCAAAAAAGGTGAGCAACAGCCTTTTTTATTGTTTGAGCTGAATATTGGAGGTATAACAGGTCATAACAGGGGAGAATTATACCTTATTTTATAAATACACAAGGCTATTTATTCCATTGC
>JAZKZE010000143.1:0-19551 GCA_045612485.1 Victivallales bacterium
ACGCTCACAATTCCTTGTGAGCGTCCGCAAGGCGATTGCCCTGCGGTTCATTCGCACATCCACTGCGCGCTCGGCGGCAACCGCCTCGCCTGGCAACCGAACATTTCTCTTTTTTCCATGATTTTATGGGACAGCTGTGAATTTATATTGTAATACTCTGAGTTGATAAAGAAATGCAGGCGTTTTTTTACAATAGATGTGAAACAATCGTCCGGTATCGTTTTCCCGTTTCGTGAATACCATATATGCTTTTTTAAGAACAGCAGAATTTTCCCGGGAAGAAATATATATTTTCATTTGTCATTTGCATAATAAGAAAAAAAAGTTATATTAATGTAATAAAACACAGAATAATTTTTCAGGAAAGGATAATATATGCAGACCATCTCCTTTACAGATGCGGATTTCGCCGCTTCTCTGGAACTCCTCTATAACCGTCCCGCAGCTCCCGATTTCGCGGAAAAAGCCGCTTCAGATATTCTGGAAGAGGTGCGGAAAAGAGGCGATGAAGCTATTTGCGAAATGATGAAAAAATTCGATTCCGTAGACATCACTCCCGATAAATTCATGGTGACCGAAGACGAATTCGCCGAAGCGGAAAGCCTTGTCAAAGACTGCGAACGCGCCGCTATCGAATGTGCCTTTACCAATATCCAGGCCTTTGCAAAACGTCAGATCCCGCAGGACTGGACTTTTTCCCCCAGAAAAGGTGTCATCACCGGAGAAAAATTCACCCCCATGCAATGCGTAGGATGCTATATCCCCGGCGGAACAGCTCCTCTCGTTTCCACCGTTCTGCATACCGCCGCTATCGCTAAAGCCGCCGGAGTGAAAGAGATCATTGCTGTAACCCCCCCCCGCAAGGACGGAAAGATCCATCCCCAGACTCTTTTTGCCATGAAAACTGCCGGCGTCACCAAAGCCTACCGTATGGGCGGAGCTTACGCCATCGCCGCTCTCGCTTACGGTACAGATACCGTCCCCAAAGTGGAAAAGATCGTGGGTCCCGGCAACGCTTTTGTCGCCGCCGCCAAAAAGCAGGTCTATGGAAATGTTGCCATTGATATGGTTGCCGGTCCTTCCGAAATCATGATCGTGGCAGATAAAAACGCCAATCCCGCTTTTGCCGCAGCTGATATTCTTTCCCAGGCGGAACACGGCAGCGGTCTGGAACAGGCGGTTCTGGCAAGTGATGACAAAGAATTTCTGGAAAAAGTACGCAAAGAGATCGAAAAACAATGTGCCATGCGTCAGAGATTGGAAACCATTGACCGGGTACTGGATAAAGGTGTGACCTTCATCCATACAAAGGATATTACCCAGGCATTGGAGATCGCCGGAAAATATGCTCCCGAACACTTGGAACTCATGTTTGAAAATGCAAGAGACCGGGCGCATGAAGTAACTGCCGCCGGGGCGATTTTCATCGGTTCCTGGACTCCGGAACCTGCCGGGGATTTCGTGGCAGGTCCCAGTCATGTACTGCCCACCGCGGGAACCGCAAGATTTTTCCACGGTATCTCCGCAGTGGATTTCCTCCGCAGAAGTTCCATTATTGAATATACCAGGGAAGGGCTGATGCAGGAAGTAACCCACATCGAAACTTTTGCAAAAATGGAATCTCTGGATGCTCACGGTTACAGCGGTTCCATCCGCCGGGAATTTGAAGAATAATTAAACTTGTCAGGATCGTAAAATGAAAGAATATATTTCCTATTTCAGAAGTGAGATCGACTCCATGCAGGGCTATGTTCCCGGTGAACAGCCTAAAGGGGGAAAGATCATCAAACTCAATACCAATGAAAGCCCCTATGCGCCTTCTCCCGCTGTAAAACAAGCCTTGCTGGATTTCGATTATGAAAGATTGCGCCTTTATCCGGATCCGGTTTTCACTGAACTTAAAGAGGAGATCGCTTCCCAGAACGGTCTTGCCGCTGAAAATGTGATTGCGGGAAATGGATCCGATGATATCCTTACCATTACTGCACGCTGTTTCACTTCCAAAGATAAGGCTCTTGCCTCCTTTGATCCCTCCTATTCCCTTTATCCCACTCTTGCCGGTTTGCAGGGCGCACCCTATATTGCTGTGCCGCTGGATAAAGATTTCAATATCCCTTCCGATGTGTTGGATCAGGTGAAAGGTGCCAACTGTTTTATGATCGCCCGCCCCAATGCCCCCACCGGCAATCTCTATCCCAAAAAGGAGATGGAACGCATTTGTGCAGAATTTGACGGTATTGTTTTCATTGACGAAGCCTACGGGGATTTCGCAGAGGATACCTGTGCGGATCTTGTGAAAAAGTACAGTAATGTTATTGTTTCCCGTACATTCTCCAAGAGCAGATGTCTTGCCGGATTGCGTTTCGGTTATGCACTCGCCCATGAGAAGATCATTGAAGGGATGGTCAAGATGAAAGACTCCTACAATGTGGCAATGCTGACACAGAAACTTGCTCTTGCCTCTTTGCGGGATAAAGAATATTTTGCCCGTCATATCGAAAGAATCAAAGAAAACCGGACCGAACTTACAGAGGAACTGGCAAAACTGGGCTTCAAAACCATTCCTTCCCAGAGTAATTTCCTTTTCACCATTCCTCCCTGCGGCGGGGAAAAGTATTTCCTTGAACTGAAAAAACGCAATATCCTCATCCGTTATTTTTCTGCGGAAAGAACAAAGGACTTTGTGCGTATTACTGTAGGCTCCAAAGAGGAACATGCGGTTTTGCTCCAGGCAACAAAAGAGATCCTTGAACTTAAGTAAGCTGTGCATCATACAGAAACAGAAGGAGAAGTTTATGAACAGAAATATATATATGTTTTTTATCTGTATATTGTGCTGTTTCCTCTCTGTTTCTGTATATGGGGAGGTCTTTTCCTTCTGGCCTTTCCATAAAAGCGTGCCTTCTTCCATAGAAAGTGCAGATCTTCTTCTCCACGGGGAGGCACTGCGGGAAGAGGTGGTAATCATAAACGGTACCCGTACGAAGATGAAGATCTCCATTATGGATGCCGATCCTCTTGACGCCTTCCGTACATTGAAACGCCGTTATCCTGACGGGATCGCGGCAAAGAATCAGAACGGTCTTTTATTCAGCACTCCTCCGGAAAAGGGATATGTGCGCAAGATCCTTATCGTTTCACCTGACGGGATCGGTAAAGGGGTGATGTTTTCCATGTCTGTGCCTGTAAAGGGGTTCGGAAAACAACCCTCCTGGCCGCACGCATTGCCGCTTCCTGCGGGGGCGGAAGTTATGAGTGTCATTCATTTTCCCGCCCGCAGTTCTGTATTCGGGCAGTTCCGTTCCCGGATGACCCGGGAAGAGGTTCTTTCTAATATGGTCATGCAATTAAAAGCAGACGGATGGATTTCCCCTTCAAAGGAATCGGGGATCGCCGGGGCAAGCGGGGAGATCATGTTGAGTTCCGATGCAAAAGAAGTGATCCTTATAGGGATTTCGCCTGTAAAAAATTCTTCTTATGTACAGGGATCGCTTTACCGCAGAAAATTGAAATAATTTTTTTCCGTAAATTTCAGGAGAAAACCGGATGGCACAGAATAAAAGAGATCTTTCTGCAAAAAAAATATTCCCGGAAGCGGTGGTTCCTGAAAAAAACAATTCTTCACGCAAAGGACGCCGGGCAAAAAAGGTACAGGAAGTTGTACTGGATGATGTGATGATGGTTTCCCAGAGCCACCCGCTTACGGTGGCAAGTCCTTTCAATATCGTATGCGATTATGACAAAGGACCGTGGAAAGAGTTGACTGGCGACGTGCATTATGCCCTTCAGATCAGTATCGTTCTGAAGGGGAAAGTAGAGGCGGCAGTAGGCAGTCACTCCCGTATTTACAGGGAAGGGGAAACATGGTTCACTATGTGCTGGGAACCCCATGCTTACAGACCTTTAGCCCGACGCAATCTTATTCTTTCTGTAAACATCAATGCGGACAGTATCGGCAACTGCGGACCTTATGCCGATGCGGACTGGCTTGCCCCCTTTACGGTAGCTCCGTCGGAAAGGTTCTGTCCGGAAACAAAAGAAGAACACAAAGAGATGCTTGCTGCCGCACGGACGCTATTGACTTTATCCAGGAAACAGCCCCGCAACTGGCAGACAAGGTGCTGGCTTACCATTCATCAGCTGATCCTTACTGCCGGAGAACATATTGTACGCAAGGGCGGGGAAAGTATGCTTTTAAATGCAAATATCAGCCGGATCATGAAAGCCGTGAGCAGGATCAGACTTCTGCCTGTACCCCTTTCTCTGGAGGAAGCAGCTCAGGCAAGCAGTTTGAGTGTCAGCCGTTTTTCTTCTCTTTTTCACTCGGTAATGGGGATAAGTTACGGAAAATTTGCTTTGCGGGTACGGCTGGGAAATGCGGCAAATGATATTAAAAGCGGACTTTATACCCTTAATGAAATCGCTTTCCGGAACGGATTCTGTGATGCAAGCAGTCTATGCAATGCTTTTAAAAAGGTATATCACTGTACACCAGCCCAGTTCAAATTGAAAAGGTGAGGGGAGAGGTATTTATTGCCTGCTTTTCTGCTGCAAAAAAATCCCGCATGGAATTTTCCTGTAAAGGATCATTCTGCGGGATCATTTATTTTTCTATATCCTTATGTCTTAAAAGAAACTCCAGAATCCTTTTTTCTTTTTTGCAGGGACAAATTTCACATTGGTAAAGTTGTCTGCATTGTGGAAATGCCCGTTGGACATACTGGTCATTTCTCTTCCTCTGGGAGGAGTATCCACTGCCACGCGGGTACGGGATACATTGATCTTCCAGGTATTGCCGGTATTGCATTTCATTCCCAGCGGCCCGGTGGGGACTTTTACTTCCGCAATCCATTTGCCTTTATGGAATTTAACAGCAACAGTTGCGCCGGATACAAAAGCGGTCTTTTCCCGTACATCCCCCATCTGATTGAAGGCATCATAAAGGACGCCCTTGTGGTTGAAGGCAAGATGATGATAGGAGCCGCCCTGGTCCGGGTGGGAGATAAAAATCTCTATTTTATTATCGCTCCATATTTTTACATGATCCTGAATTCCGGCAAGAGCGATGAGTTTTTCAGCAGGATAGGACTCTGTACATTCAATACCGAAATAGAGAGCTTCCGGAGTATGGAGGATCTTTACTTTTGTGGGATATTTGATCTTCTGCGGCTTTGCCATAAACTGTTTGAAAACGGGGCCTTCCGGAGCATTGGCCCAGTCTGCTTCATCCAGTACACCGTCAAGTTTGATCTCTTCTGTTTTGGCCGGAGCTTCGTAAAGAAGATAGGAGGAGACAAAATCCTTTCTCTCTTTTTCCCAGGTAAGGTCAAACATATACCGGTCACGCATAACATGTTTCAAGGCTCTGTGATCGTCAAGCACAGCTTTTTCCGCTTTTTCCAGACAGTCCCGCATCTCTTTATGAAGTGCGGCATCCTCCAGACACAAGCCCAGGGGAGAACCCAGTCCCCAGCCGAAACAGCCCGGTGTGGTGTGGAAGGCTTTTGTCATCAGTTCCCTGAAGCGTTTCATACCGCCTTCCCATGCCTTCCCATAGCAGAGGGAATTGATCTCTTCGTACATTTTGTCATAATCCTGATCTTTGTTCCAGAGGAACTGTGCTGTCATATAGGCTCCCTGCCACATGCCGTACCAGCTTAATTTTGACATGATCTTGTTATCATAACGGGGGCCATATACGCCGTCCGGGGGATTCATGCAAAGTCCCATTCCGGAAAGGTTGTAAAAATCATAATCTTTTACAAGGCTTTTCACCATGGCAGCTTCCACAGGAACAAAGGAACTGCCGGAGGCTCCGATCTCATCCCTTGTCCAGAGCTTGCATTTGACTTTTTTCCATGCATCAAAATATTTGCAGAATACTTTATTGGTTTCGCAGGAAGGATCTCTCAATTCATGCCGGTAGCAGCGTCTGTTGAAAGAAAGATATACTTTCAGTCTGCTGTCCGGTTCCACTCCCACCGGAGGAACCTGAAAGTTCTGATAAGCCCAGCCGCTTAATTTTACATCGGGATATTTTTTCCATACTTCCCTTGCAATGGCATTGACCATTGTCCAGTATCTTGTGGAAACGAATCCGGCTTTTTTCTCTTCCGGAGGATCCAGTAATGCACACTCTTTACATTCGCACCAGCCGGTACCATCCATATTGCCGATGAGAAATTCCCCGCCGGGAGTCATCTCTTTTATCTTGAGAAGAAGATTGTCTGTCATGATCTTCAATACCTCTTTATTGGAGGTACAGGGCTGATAGGCGTGCCCTTCCAGAGGAATACGTTTTCCATTGACCATGGGGAAATATTCCGGGTGGGCTGCATAAAGATCTTTCAGAGCTTTTTTATAGTTTTTTACCTCTTTACGGATGCCGTAACCGGTAAGGAGATTGCCCAGAACGTGTCCGCCGTCCCCGGATTCCACTGCTCGCATGTGCATACTGCGGGAAATATCCTTAAAAAGACGCAGTACATGCGCTCCGGCGGAAAATCTCATATTGTTTCTTACGCACCAATCCCAGGAGTCAGTAATATTGCTTGTGATATTGGCACTGTTGAAACCTATTTTTCTTTCGGTGAAAGAAGGTACATGATAGGTGATTCCCGCAGGAACACTGATCGTGCCTTTGGCTGTAAAATACTCTCCGTCCTTTCCGGGGAAAAGCCAGCGGATACCGCCATATTTTTTCAGGATCTCGTAAGTGCCGTAAAGAAGCCCTTTTTTTTCTCTTGCAACAATATAAAGCCCGTCATCTTTTGCGGAGAGGGCGAAAGAATCTTCTGTGGTAAGTTTTTTTACATCGACACCGGATTTTTTCACCATATTTTTATCGGAAACAAGAACAGAAAAAATATTGTACATTCCCTTTTTTGCCGTTGTACCCGGCATGACCGGTTTTGCTGCTTTGGAGATTTTTGCCAGATAGACTGCCAATTCCTTTGCGGCGTGCCGTTCCGCAGAAGATGCCTTTTTGTTTATGACTGCATGGGAAACGATTCTTCCATTGTCTGTAAGAAGGTATTCCTTTGCGCATACTGAAAATGCCGTAAGACAGACCAGAAAGAGGATAACAGGATTCTTTCTCATAAAAATGTCCTTTTTGTTTTACAGGGTTGTTATTGAAAAATGTGTTATAATATACCACTGGTTAAAGATTTTTACAAATTTGGAACAACTTTTTTATTTTTCTTAACTTTTTCAAAAAAACAATAAAAAAATTGCTTGACAAGTAATTTACAATATATTATAGTAACAGAAAAGAGGGGAAATGCTTTCAAAATCAGAATGTTATACAAAACGGAGAAAATCATGAAACGCAAGACCGGAAAAAACTTTACTCTCATTGAATTGCTTGTTGTTATCGCGATAATCGCCATTCTTGCCGGGATGCTTCTTCCGGTTTTGGGTAAAGCAAGGGAAACAGCAAGAAATATGCAGTGCATGAATATGCAAAGACAGTTTTTTATGTATAATATTTCCTACGCAGATACCTATAAGGAATGGGGAATGGGCTATTACAACTTTACCAACTCCAAGCCTGACGCAGTATCCTATCTGCCGAAATCCAATTATTCCCGCTCCTGTTCTTCCCCGATTACATTAAATACTCCCGCGCGGATGCTTGCCGGGGCATGGGAACCGATTTATGGAACGGGCTTGGGCTTCGCTCCCTGGGGAATCACCACAAATTCCAAACTTTTGTGGTGTCCTGCCTATAGTAAATATAACCCCACTAAAACAAACTATGGCGGTGTTTCCGGTCTCGCTGTATGCAGTCGTCTGGGCGGAGACGGCTGGGGCAAGACTTCCGTTCCCTGGATTACCGGCAGAGATAAGAACTTTTTCAAACCTTCCACTATTAAAAATCCCAGCAGCATCCATTACATCAACTGTCAGATCTCCTACCAGCACAATGGTTTCTATTTCTGGCATTCCAGAAAAACAAATCTGGTCTTTATTGACGGACACGCAGAAGCAAGAGGTCCGGAAAAATTTACCTCCGCCTACATAACTTCCTGGGGCAGTATTACCAAAAGTTTTGTGGCGAAAAGTTGTGACGCGGAAAAAGCTCCCTGCCGGTAAGGATCATCAGAGGATCCTGCCGAAAGGCCCTGTATCGGAACTTTTCTGCTGAAGTTTTCCGGATAAGGCGGCGATTTTCTTTTCAAGAGTTTTTTCAACGTATGCCGCAAGCATTTCCGATTGCATGATCTTTGCCAGTTCACAGAAGTGATACTCATCACTCCAGTATTTTTCCCGGTCAAGTTTATCCATGGGAGTGAAAAGATCCACCACAGGAAGAGTGCGGCTTTCTGCAATGAGAAGGGTTATTTCATTCAATTTCCTGGAAATTTTTGTTTTTTCTTCATTGGCAAGAGGCGTACAAAGCAAAAGGGTGACAGGAACGTCCGGCAGTTTTGCCGCTATGAAATCCAGTGTCCTGTTATAAGCCTTCTCCCATTCCTCCGGCGGAGTCACAAGGGAGTGGAGTCCATTGTTGAAAAGAATAAGATCATAATGATTGAATTCAAGAATCAGATCCAGTTCCTTCACATAGGAGGGATCTGTAACACATTTACACGTTCCCCAGGAACTCAGATTTACCTTTGTTCCAAGTTTTTCCCGCAGGAAATCTTTATACTGACAGCAAATGGAATCGCCGATACTCAAGACTCTGGGGGCATTCTCATCCGCCGCATTGAAGGAATAAAACTGTACCCACTCCACATTTTCTCTTTCACGGGTGCTGTTTTGCGGAAGATAATCACGGTAATCAACTTTGTTTCCCATTTTGACTCCCTGTATTTAAAGAGTAACGCTGTTCAGATACCAGACACAATACCCCATGCCGGTAGCGATCCCTCCGGCAAGGGCGGCACGGTACCAGGATTTGATGATAAAGCCCATTATACACATCGCGGCACAATAGATCACTGCAAGTCCGCCGCCAAGCAATCCGGCTGCCATGCACAGATGAAGAAAGCCGGAGTAAATATGCCCCAGGGTTTCAGAAGAGGATGGTACTGTGCTTCCATTGGAAACATGATAATAGACAAAATATGTCATTCCCGCAATGACGGGACCGACCAAAAAAACAGGAAGCATAAGAATGGAAAATATGAATTTCATCCTATGCTTCCTTTATTTTTATCCCGTTAAAGGGATATATCATTAATTTTCAGCAGCGTAATTGGGGGCATCCTTCAGCATCATGATGTCATGGGGATGCGCTTCACGCAATGCGGAGGAACTTACTCTGATGAATTTTGCCCGTTCATGCAGTTCTTCGATGGTACGGGTCCCGCAGTAGCCCAGAGAGTAGTGCAGTCCCCCTGCAAACTGATGGATAACTTCCCACAAAGCTCCTCTGTAGGGAACCATTCCTTCCACACCCTGGGGGACGAGGCGTTTGGAATCTTCCACATCCCGCTGTCCGTAACGCTCACGGCTGCCTTTTGCCTTCTTCATGGCTTCAAGGCTGCCCATACCGCGGTAGATCACGAAACGTCTGCCCTGATGCAGGATCTTTTCCCCGGGGCTTTCCTGTGTTCCGGCAAGAGCAGAACCCATCATTACGCAGGAGGCTCCCACTGCAAGAGCTTTTGCCACGTCGCCGGACTGTTTGATACCGCCGTCTGCGATAATGGGAACAGCACCCTGAACCGCTTTTGCCGCCTGATAAATGGCAGTTACCTGGGGAGTACCGATACCGGCAACAACGCGGGTGGTACAGATAGAACCGGGCCCGATACCCACTTTGATGGCATCCACACCGGCTTTCAAGAGATCCACTGCTGCTTCGTATGTGGCAATATTACCGGCAACGATGTCAATGTTGCTGTAAAGTTTTTTGAGTTTTGCAACTGTTTCCACAACCCCTTTACTGTGACCGTGTGCTGTATCCAGAACAAGTGCATCCACGCCGGCTTCTGCGAGAGCTGCGGCACGGTCGAAATCATAGGGACCTACAGCAGCGGCGACACGCAGGCGGTGTTCTGCATCACGGTTGTAGGCAGGTTCCATATTTTCAATAAGAGTCTTTGTGTCAAGAAAACTGTAAAGACCTTTCAGACAACCGTTTTCATCTACAAGAGGAAGTTTCCCCACTTTATTTTTCTGCATGATCTCAAAGGCTTTCTGCATGGGGGTGGCCACCGGTGCGGAGATCAGATCTTTTGTCATCACATCGGATACCTTCATCTTGTAATCCTGAAGGAATTTGATATCTCTGGAGGTGATGATCCCCACAAGTTTGCCGTTGCTGTCCACAATGGGGAAACCGCTGAAGGAGTATTTTTTCTCATCTTTTTCGTTGAGGAGTTCTTCCACCGTCACGTCTTCATGGAAAACAACAGGTTTGCGGATCAGACCGTTAAGGTACTGTTTCACCTTTTTCACTTCGTCAGCCTGAACATCAGGAGTAAGGTTTTTATGGATCACACCGATACCGCCCAGTTTTGCCATGGCGATTGCCATTGTGCTTTCCGTGACTGTATCCATTGCCGCACTGACAAAGGGAACATTCAAACGGATATTGCGGGTGAAATTGCTGCTGATGTCGGATTCATCCGGCAGAAAATCCGCATACTGGGTTTGCATGGAAATGTCGTCGAAGGTGAGACCTTCAAACTTGTACTGTGCCATGAATTCATCTAAATAAGTGTTGCCCATATCTGACTCCCGTTTTTGGGCCGCACAAGGCGGCAAATTATTAATATCATTTGCCTCCTTAATATACACCAAAAAAATTTTTTTTCAAATTTATCAAATTTTTTTTTTGAAATTTTTACAACATACCTGCTGTTTTACGGCAACTTTCCCTGTTATGCGTGTTTCAGGTCGGCAAGGATGGTCAGGATCTGGGGCAGAAGCTGTTTTTTACGGCTCAGGATGCCCGGAAGAGCAAAGATCCCGTCCGCCAGGGCGTGCCAGGGCAGACTGTGAATGACCGCTTCATTGCCCAGAATAAGAAGCTCGGAATTTTCCCGTACAGCATCGGTAACCAGAAGGGCAATAAAATGCAGCTGTTCCTTTTCCATGATCTCACGCATGGCAGAGGCAAGTTCCTCTTTCCGGGAATGAAGAAGTTCAAATTTTGTTTCCTCCACCTGGGAGAGAGAGAACCGGAAGGAACTTTCCAGATAACTTTTTCTGTCAGATTCGATCACGTCATTGGGTTCGCTTGCCGCAAGCGGGGAGGCAATACGGGAGAGTTCTTCCATAAGGGTATCTGCCTTCACTCCGGAGATCTTTTCCAGCCATTCCAGCATCATTTTATCCTGTTTTGCTGTCGTGGGGGATTTGAGATTGAGGGTATCGGAAACGATCCCGCCAAGGAGGATCCCCGCCAGTTCCGGAGTCAGACTTTCCCCGGAACTTTTGAACATCCCCGCCACAAGGGTACAGGTACTGCCTACCACGTCACCTGTGAATTTGATCGGCATCTGGGTACGCATCATGCCGATACGGTGGTGATCCACTACTTCGATGACCGGGATCTCTTCAATTCCGGGAATACTCTGTTCGGGTTCATTGTGATCCACAAGGATCATACGGTAGGGCGGCGGGTCGGAGATATTTTTCTTGCGGACGACCCCCGCATATTTTCCGGCAGGATCCGTTACCGGGATCACATCTTCCGGATGGGACATGATCCTGCTTTCCACACCATGGACTCTTTCCCGCACGTTCAATACAAAATTATCGGATCCGAACCCGAAATCTTCTACCGGAACACTGAATTTCAATCTGCGGATGACCGTTGCGGAATCAAAAGAGGTCTTTAAAATCGTTACTTTCTGGTTTTTTGCTTCTTTCAGGATCAATGGCTCGATATTTTTCTCCCCGGTGACGATAAGAAGACGGATTTTCTGCTGCAATGCCATAAGGTGGATATCCGGTCTGTCGCCGGAAATAAGAGCCATTTCCTCATGTTCGCCTGCGGGAATATGGGAGGTGAAACTTCCCATACTCATGGCAGCAACATAAACTTTGAAATCCTGTTTTTTATCTGCATCAAATTCAGTAAGGGCTTTTGCTTCAATGACCTGTTTGATCAGATTTATGGAACTGTGAATGACCCGCCCGGCAAGTCCGGTTCCGGTTTCAATACTTACGTCCAGCAGACGGGAAAGCAGATTCATGGGACTCAACATTCCCAGAAACATTCCTTTGCGGTCGATGACCGGCAGACGGGAGGAGCCGGATTTATTGAGAAGATGCACCGCTTCCAGAAGAGGAGTTCCTTCTGTGATGGTGGGGGTATCGGTTTCCATGATGTCGGAAAAACGCAAATAGACATCACTTCTGGATTCCGGGACCGGAAGATGGAATCTCTCAAAAAGATATTTTGCCCGTTCCGGCATGATCCCGGGACAGACACTTTGTATATTGCCCACTCCCTGCCGTCTTCTCAGTTCTGCGAGGGCGTAAGAGGAGGCAAGAGTATCAATATCCGGGTTGCGGTGTCCTGTTACAAAGATCTTTTTCACATTTTCTTCCATAGAAAGTCCCTTTCACTGCTTTTTTTCTTTTTCTCATATAATTTACCGCAGGAAAAGAATATTGCAAGGATATTTCAAGAGGGGAATCTTGTATTTTTTCCAGTCGGGCTGTATATTACTCACAAAATATTCATCAAATTTTCCGACAAAGGATTTTATTTCATGAAAAAGAAAGAATTTCTGCGGATTGCCCAGCTGGATCTTGCAAGACAGATGGAAACGGTTCCCTTCATCAAAAAATTTATTGATCTTCTTGCACAATTCAATTACAATGCCCTTTTCCTTTATGTGGAATGGCGGGTGCGTACAAAGGCTTTTGATATTGGCAAAGAAGAGGGGTATTCCCCAGAAGAACTGAAGGAAATTATTTCTTATGCCGCAAAGAAAAAGATCATGATTATTCCCGGCTTTGCCACTTTAGGTCATGCGGAACTTCTTTTGAAGTCGGAAAAATTTGCCTATTTATCCGAATTGCGGGAAGGGATCGAAGGCAGATTCGGCAAAACATTCTCCCCGGATTTCTGTCCCTCTCTTCCTGAAACAAGGAAGTTTCTTTCTGAATATCTGGAAGAAGCTTCTGTAATCTTTTCCACCTCCCCGTATTTTCATGTGGGCGGCGATGAAGTCTGGGATCTGGGGTTCTGCTCAGAATGTAAGAAAAAAGCAAAGAATTTTGCCGGGGAACAGAAGTTGTATCTGGATCACTTCCTCTTCATTTACGAGCTGCTGAAAAAGTTGAATAAAAAGATGATGTTCTGGGATGATATGTTTGAATATTATCCGGAGATCCTGCCGGAAATGCCCCGGGATGTGGTTATGGTGAACTGGCAGTATCACGATAACGTGAAAGGATATTCCGGTCACTTGCGGAATATGTATTTTGAAGACAGGCTTGCACTGTATGAAAAACTCGGTTTCCGGTATATCCCCGCCCCGGCAGATTATTCCTGGTATAATGTTTCCTCCATAACCGAATACGGCAGAAAATACAACTGTGCCGGATTTATGCTTACTGCCTGGGAAAAACAGCCCTCCCTCATGTATAAATATTTCATCAATACCGCTATGGCAGGGGAATTCTGGAGCGATCTTTCTTCTTCTGCCGATGATGCCGGAAAAAAGGCTCTGAAAAAACTTTTCGGCGTAAAAGATGAAGCCTTCCTGGATGCTGTCCTTGCCTATGCCGGGATCGCCAGAAGGATCCCCAATGTAAGCATAAATTCCCTGACCTCCTTTCCTCTCTCCGGACCCGGCAATACCAGATACTATTTTCTGAAAGCCTTTTTCGGTGTCCTTGCCGGATTGGAAGGAAAAATGAAGGATGAACGGGGAAATCTTATTCTTAAAGACATCCTTTATGACTGTCAGCTGAAGATACTGGAAGACCGTTCCGTAAGAGCCGCATGGAGAATATGGCAGGCAATGGAATGTGAAAATATTTCCACCCTTTGCAAAGAGGTGGAAAAAGCAGGAAAAGAGTATGCATTCTTCTATACACAGCACAGACGGGAAAAGGATTCTCTTACATTCTGCAATATGATCTCCACCTGGGTGAAGTCTTTGAAGGAAATAAAAGAGAAGGCAGAAAAAAATTGTTATCTCAAAGTGCTTTTTGCCCAAAGCGACCAGTTCGGTGTGGAAAAAGTGCATTTTTATCTTGACGGGAAAGAGATCTCTTCCGGTGTGTATAAAAATCTTGCTTCACCTTATTACGAAAAATATATCATCCTGCCGGAAATAAAAAAGGCGTGTGAAATAAAGATCTCTGCACACGGATACGGCGGACAGGGGATCGCATTTTTAACACTTTATACAGGGAAAGATTCTTATGTGCCTGCTGCAGTTAAAGAGGTGAAGGGGATCATTGAACATCCGGAATACATTCTTTCTCCCGATGTGAACAGAGCTTATTTCGGCAATGCAGATGTGGAAGAGTGTTTCAAAGACAGAAGCAAAGCAGAAAGTATCCATTCCATGACAATAACCTTGAAAAAAGCAAAAATATAAGGAGAATAACATGAATAAACAAGTTCGTATCGGTATTCTGGGCTGCGGTCCCAGAGGAATGCAGATGGCGTGGATCACAAATCTTCTTCCGGAATGTTGTGTGCTTACTGCAATGAGTGATCCGGATGAAAACGCATTGCAGAAAGCAAAAGAGGCATTTCCCGGCATTGCTTTTTATGCCTCTTCCGATGCACTGCTGGATTCTGGAAAAGTGGATGCCGTCATTACGGAAGTTCCCCCTGCCATCCATACGGAATATGTGGTGAAAGCTCTGGACAGGGGCATCCATGTTCTTGGAGAGATCCCCGCAGTGGATTCCATTGAGGAAGGGGAATATCTGTGGGAAAAGGTCAACAGTGCCAAAGCCATGTATATGTGCGGCTCCAACCCCAATTACCGGGCAAAGACCCTTTTCCTGATGAAACTTAAAGAGATGGATCTTCTGGGGAAACCCGCCTATATCGAAACGGAATATGTACACGGTACCGGTGATAAAGTTTCCCGTGAAAACTGGCGTAATGCTTATGAATCCTGCCGGTACTGTACACATTCCCTGGGACCTGTTCTCCAGTATCTGGGAGAAGAGTTCAAAGCAGTCAGCTGCATGAGTACTTATGACAGACTGGATAACGGCAGAGCACACAATGCCATGGCATGTCTGTTGCATACGGAAAGCAATATTGTTGTACGTTTCCTTACCGCATTCGGACTTCCCACCTACGGCCCCCAGCATACCACAAAGATCATGGCGGAAAAGGGGATCGTCACTCTTTACAATCAGAAGGCGGATCTTTACCTCAAGGGGTTGAATGAATTTTCCTCCACAAACAAACTTCTGGAGATCCCCTTTACGCCGGAAGGCTCCTCCCGTCCCATGGGACTTAAAATCATTGATGAAGGTACTTTCCGTCTGGGCAACTACGGGCATAATGGAAGCGACAATTATATGCTTAAAGACTTTGCGGAAGCCATTCTCAATAATAAACCCTCTCCGCTGGGGATCAAAGAAGCTCTTGCCATGACTCTTCCGGGGATCTATGCCGCCCTTTCTGCAAGAGAAGGCGGGGCATTGAAAGAGATCAAATACCCCTGGAACAAATAAAACAAATTTTCCTCTGTAAAAATTGGAAAAATAAAGCGGCAGGAGCTTACTGAAGTACACCCCGGAAGTTGGACACAACTTTTGGGGTGTGCATTTTTTTTACCGGAAAAGTAAAAATAAATCATATATACCCTCTTTTACCCGGTTTTTGTATCAAAAAATCTTTATTTTATTCATATTGAACTTGTAAAAGCATGTTTTTATTCTATATTTTTTCTTAGATGTTTCCTCAATTATAAATAACATAAAGGAAAATGAAAATGGCATTTCATTATTTCGAGAATTTTCAGGTCAAGGATGAATTGAATCATTCTTACGGGATAGATATTGAAAATCATTCCAATTATACCCACGGGCATGCCCAGATTTTTGAACAGGGCAAGTATCAGGTCACTCTTGACGGCAACAAACATTTTCTGAATACTCCTCCCCTGAAAGATTTTTCAATGGAGATGGATTTTACCCTCTATACCCATAATATCCAATTCGGTTACGGTTTCCAGTATTATTTCCGTTATGACAGAAAACTTGCCAAAGGGCATGTATTGAAATTCTATCTGGATAAAGATCATAATCTTATGATCCTTCTGGATGAAAAAGTCATCGGAAAAAGAGTCTTTATTGATTTCCCGCCAATGGAAAATATGAAAGTAAAACTTTCTGTGGAAGGAGATGCTTTATGTACGGAAGTTTTCGGAAGAACCTATACCGGAACTCTTGAGAAAAAAGGTTTCCCCGAAAAAGGGGAGGTGGGGGTTGATCTTCTTTTTGCTCCCGGCGGGGAAGCGGTCATTACCTCCATCAAACTGGATTCTCCGGATGATCCCAAAAAGAAACTATTGGGAAAAAAGCTGGAATTTATCCTTTCCCAGGTGCAGGGGATGACAGAACCCGCCCGTTATGAGGCTGCCTTATATGATTACGGAAATGGGTATGTGGTACTGGATTGCACTCTTGCGGGAACCATCCGTAACCGGCCGGAACGTATCAAAAACGGCGGAAGGGGCTGGTGTTATGAATTTGAAAGAATGACCGATCCCTACATCCGTGTGGAAAGTAACGGTAAAGAATTTATCAATATATACTTCTTTAACGGAGAATATATCATCTTCGACCAGGATCAGTTAGTTGCGGAAAACCGTGCTATCAAATATTCAGAGATCCCCCGGAAAATGCAGGTAGTCTGCCGTAATTTCCCCAAAGAATATATCGTTGCTGCCGGGTATGCCCACTTGTGTCATAAACCCTGGTGTTTTGTGGAAAACGGTCCCTGGGAACAGATCCGGGATATGAATAATAATTTTCTTTATGAAGGACCTTCCCTGCGGAAAAATCTGACCGGAATCAAGGTTTTCTCTCCGGAAGATAAAATGCTTGTAAAGCGTATTCCCGAAAAGATCCCCATGTATGCCGAAGCTGTAAAACACGCAAAGGAACAGCACTATTTCTATGACGATGAAAAAGTGGATTTTACTGTGGGCTTTTATTTCCGCAAACAATTCTATACAGAAAAGGAATTGCAGTTTGAGTGTGAGATCCAGGATCCTTTTGAAAGAGCCGTTCCCGGAATCAGGACAACGGTGAAAAAAGGAAAACTTGCCGCAAAAAATATTGTTTCCGGTTCTTTCGGATGCACTGCATGGAATATAACGCTCAACAAATTCCTGAAAAGCGGCGTTTATCATCTGAAGATGAAAGTGACAAGCGGAGGGATCGTGCTTTATGACGACTGGGAAGTGTTTGAGATCCTCCCGGAAGATCCTGATGCCGTACCGCCTCCTGTTGCCTCCGGACTTCCTTTCATGCTTTCCATGAATAATGAAATTTACAATCTTGAAACGGATGCTTTCGATCCTTTGAGTGCCTGGGGCGGGGCAGGGCATTATTACTCCATGGTGATGCGGTATCCCATTATCGGGAAAAACCTGAAAATCTGGGAGATATTGAAGGTCTATCACAGAAAATGGTTCCTTATGCTTACAGGACGCAATACGGATGATACCACTTTAAGCGAAAGCAATAAAGAACTCATCCGGCACGCCGACTATGTGGATATCGGGGCAAAAGAGTTCGGTCTTTCCGGAGGAAGTCCCTATCTTTTCCGTACCCAGATCTATTTTGGGTTCGTATTGGAATGTCTGCGGGACTTCCTCAAGGAACACAAGCCCGGGTGTAAAAAACTCAAACTTGAAGATGTGGAAGCTATCATCCGGAAAAATGAGAAACTTTCCCAACTTCCGGAAAATGCCGGCAAACCCATTTATTACTGGGCGGAATATCTCCCCCATGAACTTTTTGATGATCTGGTGACAAGTTGCTGGAACGAATGGATGAAATATGTTCTCGCACGGGTGAAAAAAGGTCAGGATGCCTTTATTGACAAGATTCTTGCCATCAATCCGAAGATCGCCAGAGGTTCCTATGGGCCTACTGCCATTTACGGTCAGAATTACAGAAGTATCTATTCTGCAAGATATGCTCTGCATGGTAACGCTTATGATGACAGAAGCAATAAAAACGGCAGCTTCTACTTCCTGGAAGATTACCATTTGTCCTGCGATTATCCCATTGCAAAGGCAAGTTTCTTTATTGCCAGTTACAAGCTGATCGACAAAAGCAGAAAATATATCTATCCTGAGATCTACTATGGAGGAGGTGTAGGCTGCCATGATGGCGCCGTCTATCAGGCACATCCCCCCTTCGGGATCTATGAGATCGAGCAATCCCACCAGCGGACGATCGCTTATACTTTTGCCTACGCCACGCCTTTCTTCAAAAACGGCAAATTTGATTACTGGCGGGATCACGGATTCCATTGTCCCACCCCCAGAAAGGATTCTTTCCGGCATTTCCTCCATGCCTGGGGCAATATGAAACGCAATGAGCCTCTTGCTCAACTGCCGGCTCCTTTCATGTTCTATGATATGGATCTTTTTGATCTTCACGGTTCTTATAATGAAACAGAACACAATTACAACCCCTGTGAAAAAGTTATGAAGCCCTGGACAGATGTGGATAATACTGCGGAAGAAGCTTTTGCCTTTACCCATATCTGCCTGACCAACAAGGGCTGGAATACTCCTGTATTAAGTGATATTGCCGGTATCGGTAAGATCCCGGAAAATACTCCTTATATCATTCTGCCCCCCATCCATAAAGGTACTCCCGAAAAGTTCCTGAAAGGGATCCGGGAAGCCCATAAGAAAGGTATCGGCATCCTTGCTTTTGAATATGTGGAAGGATTGGAAGATCTTTTCGGCGTGAAAAAGCGGAAGAAAGTTGCCAATGTATGCAAAGTGGGTTCTGAACTTTTCAAACACAAAATGGCAAATTGCCGTTATGAGTCTGATGGAGCAAGTGTTATGCTTTACGGAGCGGAAAGTATTGAAGGTAAAGCGGATATCCCTCTGGTATTTGCCAATGAAACCAAGTACGGAAGAACGGTTCTCTTCAATATCCCGCCCACAACTGTGAAACGGGAAGATTACGGGGCAAAACTGGGTTCCGGTCAGGCTACCATAAGTCAGGAAATGAAAAACGCCGTGGAAAATGCCGCCTGCTTCCTGGATAAAGATCCTGCGGTAAGAAGTGAACACGGTATGATCAATTCCTGTCTTTCCGTCAATGGCGATGTGATCGTTACCGTCTGCGGCTGTCCCACCTTCTACAGCGAAACAGATAGTTACCCCAAAACCTTCCGTTTCAAAGTACGCTATCCGGGCATTGAAAACGCTTCCATCGAAAGCGATGCCCCCTGTGGGATCGCAGAAAAAGGCAAAGGGTATGTGGTCATCCGGTCTGTAACAGATAGAGATACCGGACTCTTCTACCGCTTTATCCTTCCGAAAAAGAAATGAAGAACAGGGGGAAACACGGGGAAAAGACAAAAACTTTTTGGAAAAAGTTTATTTTCTTTTCCCCGTA
>JAZKZE010000144.1:0-27882 GCA_045612485.1 Victivallales bacterium
GGAACCAGCCTTGATGACTGCATCTTCTTCAATGGTAAGATCGCCGGTAAGATCAAGTCCGGTAATGGTATTTTCACCGGAAGCGATCACAACGCTTCCGCTTTCGGTATTGGTAACGGTTCCAGCCAGAGTGCTTTCCCCGCCGACAGTGATCTTTCCGGCATTTGCCACATTCCCGGAGAAGTTGGCTCCATCAATGGCAATAGTACCATAGTTGGTAATGTCAGCAGCCCAGCTGAATGTACCGCCATTGACAACCTTGAGGAAACTTTCTGCGAAAATTTCCAGTTTCTGGGTACCGGAATTTATAAATTTACCCTTATTGTTATCTGCGGCAGCATAGGTTCCGTCTACGGTCAGGGTCGTGGTATAGCCATCATTACCGATGTATGCTGTACCGCCGGTACTGTTCCACTGCTGATTGACATAACCATACACGGTCATCTGTCCCAACTGGAGGTCAAATCTGCCGGAAGCACTGTCGGTTGCACGCTCAATAACACCGTTTTCGCCAACCACAAAGTTGGAATCGCCTTCGTAGATGTTGGATTCATAGAATTCTTTGTAGATTGAATTGGTGATGATCAACGTATCAGCCTTCAAAGTACCATTTACGGTAAAGAGTACCGCACCGAGTGTACCATGGTCGTAGATATTGACATTGGGGGCAGCAACCGTACTGCCTTCTTCAATTACGCCATTGCCCTTTACCTGGAACCAGTTGACACTGATATCACTGTTGTCCTTTATGGTGACATTGCCATCGGTAAACAGTTTACCGACAGTGGCGTTATCGTCAGCATTCACCTGGAATCCGGAAAGTTCCACATCTTTAAAGGTTCTGATCACAGAATTGGCAGTAGATGAAGTGTTGACATTACCGGTCAGGATGACTTTATCGTCTTCCGCGCCGTTTCTGTTGACATCAATCACCTGTTCAAAACCTTCTTTGATGTTCAACGTAGTTGCGACATCACTTGCATTGATGTTGAAGTAAGCAATGTCATCAGCACCCAATCTTGCACCGGTGATCATATCCGCACTGAAGTTTGCTCCGGTGAGGGTGATCGAACCATTGTTGATAATATTTCCGGCAGTCAAATCAGATCCTTCGACACTGATTGCACTTTCTGTATTGACACGCAACTCACCGCCGACTTTGACAGAACCGCCATCTTCAACATTGAGCGTACTCTTGTAGCCGGTTTTGCCTTCGTCGGTTTTGGAATCATAGGCATAGTCGTAACCGATCCACAGATTTTCCGCCAGATCAAGTGTTGCACCTTCGCCGCTTACGGTAACAGTTGCCGAAGTCAGAAGGTTGCGGTCAAGATTTTTACCGGCATTGATGATTTTACCATTTACGGTCACATCGGCGTAGGTAAAACGCAGATGCGACTGCATATCATTTTCCACCATGTTGATGGTAATATCTTTATCAACAACGATGTCGCCCAGATTGTCTGCAACATAATTGCCGTTGTTATCCAGATACCCTTCAAAGAAGACATTCTGTTTGAGGTTTATGGTACCGGAACCGGTCAGAGTCAATACTTCATTATTCAATCTGCCGACCATGCCCAGGCAATATCCGTCCATATTCAATGTACCATTGACAGTAACAGTATCACCGTCAATGTATCTGGTATCAAGTCTGTGGATACTGACCACGTCGGTTTCCTTTTCACCGATGGTGAGATTACCCAAAGCACGGGCGGAAACACTGCCGGAAATGCTGGAACCATCCGTAATCACAGCATCTTTACCAAGACGCAGAGCATTGCCGCCGTAAACATTGTCAATATTCACTTTGCTCGAACCGCCAACGATGACATAAGCACCATTGCCGGTATCAAGATCGGTAATATCAAGATCAACATTATCAAATGTAGCAGCTGTTTCGCTGTTATGAACGAATTTTTCAACTTCAATAGTTGAATCGCTTACATTAAGCAAACCCTGATTATTTATACTTATAACAGTCAATCCTGAATTTTTTTCAACAACCAGTTCGCCGTCGGCATTAATGACGATCGATTCAGTGTTTTTTGTTTTATAAGCATCGGTAACCTTGCCGTTACTGTCAGCATAACCCCAGTCGAGCGTGGCACCGTTGGTCAAAACCATCTTGGCTGTACCGGTAGTACCATTGCCTATGGTGATACCATAAAATTCAGTACCATTGCCCCAACCGGACTGGCGGACTGCACTGCCGTCAAATTTTATCAGTGCCGAACCACCGTCAACTGTATTAACATGCATTTCGGAAGCATACAGCACAGAATTATTCAGCGTTATCGAACCATTGTCGCAAGTTTCAAAGACATATCCGGCAAAGATGGTCGAATCGGTTGCTGTAAATTTACCGCCGGCCTTGAGTGCCAGTTTGCCGTAATCGCCCCAGGTCAGGTACTGCTTGTTGCCCTCGGAATCGACTGCCACATCATCAGCGGCAGCGTTGTCAACTTTAATATCACCGATGGAAACATCTCCTTCATCTGCCAGCCCGATCACGGAATTGGTGATCTGCATTTCAGAATCTTTGTAGAAAGTTACCCATGTCAGGTTGTCAACCGTGTTACCGCCATCAAGTTTGGAATTTTCGATGATAAACTTGGCTCCGCCTACACCGCTTGAACCGTTGTCACGCAACTTGGTCAAAGTCAAATCAGCATCACTGAACTTGACAACAGAACCACGACTAGCGGCTTCGATGTAAGGAACATAAGCTCCGGCACCACCGGTGATGGTTACTGTACCAACCGCCGAAATACTCGTATTGGTAGAAGGTACATAGCCCATACCATTTGCAGTGTAAACTCTTTCGGTATTACCATAGTTGACAGTCGTACCATCAACCAGTTTTCCGGCGGCATTTGCCTCAGTAATTGAATCAAACTTATTGTACCCCTGAATAGCTGCATTTGCTTCAGCAGAAGTATTGGCAGATTTGACACCGGCAGCATTAACTGCACCGACATGGATCACATCTGTCTTCTGATCGGTAATAATCACATCGCCGTCTGCACCGTACAGAGCTGTAATGCCTTCCCCTGTAACGGTTACTTTTCCTTCCAGGGATTCCGTACCGGAAAGATCAATAACTTTCTTCGTTCCGGTGAATTCTTCTGCATTGATTGTGATCGTACCGGAACCGCTGACAGTTGTAGCATTGAGCAGTCCTTCTGCACTGATCGTGACAGCACCTTCATTGTAAAGAATACCGCCGATATCACGACCATCCCAGCGGTCAATATTCAAAGTACCGCCATTGATATTCAGAGTACCTCCGGCATTCACAACGGCATTATGACCATCAATGGTGATCACGCCGCCTTCATTGATGTCGGCAATACCGTCTTCATGGATCTGCAGCAATTTCTGTCTCGGATCGGAGTGACGCAGAACGATTTCTCCATTGATGTCGGCGGTGCTGCTCACTACGTTGAAGAAACGGGAATTGATCGTACCGCCGTTTTCAAGAGTAAATTCACTGCCGGCACTGACAATTGTGGTTCCGCCGTTGAATACAGCTCCGGACTTAACAGTTGAAGTGCCGTACATATTGGTCTGTTTGACCGTCAATGTACCTTCAAGAGTAAAGTCATCATAGGTACGAATGTTACCGCCAATGTTGGAATCACCGACCAGGGTACCGTTTTCGATCCGGATATATGTACCGGAAAGCGTGCCGATATTGATTGTGCTTTCACCGGTAACAGTAACAGTACCGTTATTAGTGAGTGTCTGAGCAATGTTAAGACTACCGTTATCAAGATTGATTTCGCTTTCTGCACTGACCTGAACATTGTATTCAGCATTGAATGTACCATTGTTCTTCACATTCAATACACCTTTACCGCCATTGTAACCGATAACAAAAGTATCGGCAGGGACGACGTAGCCTGCACCGGAGCCGCTGCGTTTTGCAGTAAATACGGCATTGTCAACTGTAAGAGTACCGCCGTTGCTCTTACCGAGAATAACAATACTGTTGCTGCTGCCGCCCATGGAAACTTCAGCACCATTCTGAACGATCATTTCAGCTTCAATATCACTACTGTTGTTGCCGATCTGTACTTCACCGGAAAGTTTGGCATTGTCAATCACAACTTTACCCATAACATTCATGGTATTGATTTTATTGTCACCTGTGGTATTGGCAATAGTCAATACACCATCACGGCGGACACTGACGTCTGCAGATTTAAAGACCTTGTCTGTTGCTTCGCCATCCGCATCACCGAAGGTAACGGTATTGGCACCCGCAACTTTGGTATCGTAACCAATGATCATCTGACCGCCCACATTGACGTTGGACTGAGTACCGAAATCAATACTTCCGTCATATTCATCATTGTTCCAGTCCCCGACATAGGCAAAAGAAGCATTGAAATCGCCGGAGAAACTGTTTTCCCCTTTGAGGTTGACTGTGCCTTTATTGATGAGAGATTCTGTAAGCACAGTATTGTCAAGAAGGATCGAACCGGAAAGAGTTCCGATGGAAAGCTTGCCTTCTCCGGTAACAGTAAACACACTGTCCGCGTGCTTGAGTGTTACAGTTGTTGCAGTGAAATCAGAATTTTTGATATTGAATTCAGATGCACCGTAACGCAATCCGCCGTTATTGCTGTCGTGTACAGCACCGGCATCAATGATGGCATTTTCCGCCGTAAAGGAACTTTCTTCCATCAGCAGGTAATTGGTGTCGATATGCGCGTCCGTACGGTTGGAATCAGCCTCTCCGGTAACAGTAAAGTCTGCAAAACCAACCTGGATCCTTCCGGTGCTTACGGTACCGGTACTGCTTACATTATGTTCTCCGTAGAAGATGTAGAGAGCACCCCAGTTTGCTCCGCCGGTAATGGTTCCGTCAACTGTAAGATTGGGGCCATACCACACAGCAAAATCACTTACGTTATCGGAAAGTTGGAAGGTGACATTTTCTCCGATCAGAATATCTGCAGGTTTGCCTTCAACGAAGTAGAAACCGCAGGCATTGGATTTCTGTGTTACAGTTACAGGACTGTCCGCAACAAAGTTGATCGCACCGTTTCCGTATGTAAATATCTGATCACCTGCAACCTCAACATCACTTTCCAGTACGATGGAGGTATCGCTTCCGTCTGTGGCGATCATGCTGCCGACTTCTTCAAGGGTGGCAAAAGCATTGAAGCCGAAAATCTTTCCTTCTTCAACAACATCTCCTTCCGCATTGCCATTCCAGGCGGAATTTACATAGAGAGTACTCAGATCGGCATCGGTCAGAGTTACATCTCCGTCAGCGCCGTAAATCGCAGTAATGCCTTCACCGGTAACGGTTACTTTGCCTTCCAGGGATTCTTCACCGGAAAGGTCGATAACTTTATTTGTTCCGGTGAAACCTTCCGCATCAATGGTAATGGTTCCGGTTCCTGCAATAGCTGTCGCAACAATCAAGCTGGAACCGTCAAGAGTGACCGTTCCGCCGTTATTGAGTTTGCCAAGACTGTTCAGGGTGGAGTTAACAAGGGTAACAGTACCGTTAAGAGTATTGCTGCCCTGTCCTTCTTTACCCAGATACATGGTGGAATCTGTCAGACTTACAGAATTGTCTGCACCCATGGAAATGTAAGCAAAGTCTTTCGGACCGCGGAAATCCAGAACAGAACCATTGGTGGCAATGATTTCAGAATCCCCATTCATCAACACCTGTCCGGGCTGGGTATTGGGACCTCCGACAGTGGAAACTTTTGCATTATCCAGCACCAGTTTTGCCTGGGAATAACTGTCATTGTCGGTATCACCGTTAAGCAGGATGTAACCAAATTCCGCCGCAGTATCCTTCACGCTGAAAGTACCGGAATAATGCCCCAGATAGTTGTTTGCCTTGAACTGCACATCCGCATCTTTGCCTTCTCCGGCTGCTGCATTGCCCACGACATAAATACCGTCCTCTGCATTAGCATAATAACGGCTCATAGCGGTATAGACTTCAGCATTGCCGTTAAGCGTAAGCTTGCCGGAACTGTAGAATGTGGTGGAGGACTTCACATTGCCGTTAAATGTATTTTCGCCATACAAATAGAAATATTTTGCATCAACAGTAACGCCATCACCAAGCACAGCATTGGTGAAATTGACATAGTTATCGTTGGCAGTATCAGTGATAACAACATCATTTTCACCGTCTTTGACGATCTTTCCGGTGAATGTTTTACCGGAAATGGCTTCGGAAACATTACTGGCAACCCGGATCTCTTCCGTATCAGCTGTGGCATTTGCGATCGCATCGTTGATACCGGCAAAGGCATTGGTTCCTATCACAGCAACCTTACCGCCCGCGGTCACTTTCGTTCCTGCGGCAAATGCACTCCAGTTATTGTTCACATAAATGGTATCGGTGGTAGCTTCTGCTGTAATTTCCGTACCTTCCACAATGATATTTTCATCAGCAGTTCCTTCCGGGATCGCAGTCCCGCCCAATCCGCTGAATTCAGGAGTAACCCCTTCTTCAGCAGCATGTTTCTGGGTTACGGCAACGGCATTGCCGGAAATATTTATACTGCCCTCACTGCCTTCTTTAAGGGCGGCAGCATTATAGATACCCACCTGTGCGCCTTCGATCACATTACCGGTAATTTCCACACCGCTGATGGTGGATGCGCCAATACGGAGAGCACCATGATAAATACTGCAACTATCGTTCTGTACATTGCTTACATAGTTGTCTTTGAAAGCTACTGTCATATTACTGTTGTGCAAATCCGCACAATAAACAGCACAACCGCCCACATTGTCAATAACATTGCCATTGACCAGAACAGTCTGTTCTCCGCTTCCCTGATACTCTTTACCGGTAAGACTGAGCTGAATAGCGTGACTGTTCACATCAGTAACAGTATTACCGCTGACATCTGCATTATTCACGTTGGCAGCATAGATCAAACCATACCCGCTCCAGTCCTCATCCGTGGCAAGACCATTACATTCATTGTTGCGCACAACAAGGTTTTCAAATCCCCATGTCCCCAGAGAAAGGAACATGCCGTAAGTACGTGTACTTCCGGCTTGAGAAATATCAAATGTGCAGTTTTCAACCGTCACATTACGGAGCTCCCCAACCTGAAGAATACAACTGGCATTATCCGCAAAACCACCGATATTGAGAGCGCCGTCCGATTCAGCGGCAACAAAGTTGATCCCATCGACCACAAGGTCAAAGTCCTTTCCGCCGATATTGAGTCCACGCATGGTCACATCCCCTTCCGCTTTCAATGTCAGGGATTTATTGACTGTGACCCGTTCATCAGTGGCAGTATATTCACTGCCTTTGATAATGATCGTATCGCCGGCTGCCGCAGCGGCAACAGCTTCTGCGATTGTGGCATAAGAGCCGGTTCCAACATACAATGTCGCCATAATTTACCTCTCTTCTATTGAGTTTGGCTTTTGTTATTTATTATCCTTACATAAAAAAACAACAAAAGACCTCTCCTGTTTTTTCACAGGAAAGCCCTTTTGTTGTTCTTCCATGACCATAGATTTATTTTCCATGCGGAAAGCTCTCCGCAAACAGTAAATACTTTTCATAGACGCAACCCTCCTGCACAGCACAACGGGGGCTGCAAAAACTTCCGTTCTGTACGAAAAAGTCTCTTTCCGGAACTCTTTTTAACAATTTTCCATACTTTTCCGGCTGTCCGGAAACTGCTTCTGATCCGGCAGAAAAATGTCTCTGCAAGCTCTTTGACTACCGTAAAAGCTGTACCGCAGGCTTCTACAGTGATCCGGAAAAAGTTTCTGAAGATATCTTCGCTGAAATCCATACTGAAATCCCGGCAGGAAAAAGATGGCTTTCCGAAAACAAATCTGCTGTCGGAACATACACACCCGTCCTCTGTGGTGATCCTGCAGGAAACCGTCACAGTACAGGCAGGCAGACATCTTCCGGTATCCTCACAGATACTCAGAAAATCCCGCATAAAATTTGTTTTATTCAAGCACATTCGCTACTTTACTCCGGTAAAAGGTATACTTCTTCGGGCGCTAATATAGCACACTTACAACAATATTTCAACGTTGTTTTTCTCAAATATTGCAAAATTGTAATATTAAAAAATCATAAACCGGCAAAACATCACCTGTTATTTTACTATTATTATATAAAAAGAGCTTGCAAAAAACTGAATATGGGTGTAAAGTATCAGTGTTATAATATTTAACCTGAATTTTTTAAGGAAACATCACATGAACACAACAACACAGGATCAGACAGGTCTGCAATGTTTGCAGATACTTTTCCAGCAGGTCCGGAGAAACGTGAATTTCTCCTCCCTCATTACCGGGGAAGTATTGCAGAACTATCAGCAGAACCCCATTCAAACTCTGGAAACCCTTTCCGACGCCCAGAGGCTGGCTCCGGAACAGATTTCTTCAACCGATGTTCTGAAAGTTTACACAGGCCCCGCCCTTTTGCAGCTTGCAAGCGGCTCCTGGATACTTCTTCTCAATTCGGCGCAACTCAAAAATACGGAAGGATCCGCTTCCATCGTCAACCCGGCGGTCGCGGCAAAAATCCTCAGTCAGAGCGTCAAAGAGCTTTCTGAACAGCTTTCAGGCAAAGGTATCATCTTTCGCAACCTTGCTCAAGTGGATGCAAGAAAACAGACAAAACTTACCTGTTTCGTACAGATCGCCCGCCATCACAATACCCAGGTGGATATCCGGGAGATCATGCATGAATATGCTGTCGGGGAAGAGGAAGTCAGGGACAATCTCTTCTTTGAGATCGTTTCCGGTTACGGCTTCAAGGCAAAAAATGTCCGTCTTTCCTGGAAAGATCTGGAAAAGAGTTCCACCATATTCCCCTGTATCGTCAAAAAAGCCAACGGCAATTTTGCTGTCGTATGCGGCATGAGAAAAAACCAGGAACAGGAATTGCAGATCGCCGTTCTCGATCCTGACACCCCGCAGTACAGCACTCCGGAAAGATTTATATTCCTCTCTGAAAGTGAATTTACCTCCGGTTATTCCGGGAAATTCATCCTTCTCAAAAAGATCTACAAACTCACCGATGAGGAACAGCCCTTCAGTCTCCGCTGGTTCATCCCGGAATTCATCAAAAACAAAGGGATCTTCGGTCAGATTGCTCTCATGGTGCTGATGCTTACCATCTTCTCCCTGATCGTTCCATTGTTTTTCCAGATCGTTGTGGATAAAGTTCTGGTCAATCAGGCATACAATACCCTTAACGTGATCGGCGTGGGAATTCTTATCGCCATCATCTTCAACGCTCTTGTGAACTACACAAGAAGCTATCTGCTTCTTTTTGCCACAAACAAGATCGATATATCCACTGCCACAAAGACCTTCACCCATCTGATGCGTCTTCCTGTGGACTTCTTCGACAGAGTCCCCTCCGGGGTTCTGCTCAAGCACATGCAGCAGACAGAAAAGATCCGGGGCTTCCTTTCCGGAAACCTCTTCTTCACCATACTGGACCTTTTTGCATTATGTGTGTTCATTCCCTTCCTTCTGGTTTACAGTCCCACACTGACTGCCATTGTCCTGGGCTTCTCCCTGCTCATGGCACTGGTCATTGCCTGTCTTATCAAACCTTTCCAGAGAAGACTTGATGAACTTTATCAGGCGGAAGGAAAAAGACAGAGTATGCTTGTGGAGTCCATCCACGGGATCAAAACGGTCAAATCCCTTGCCCTGGAACCGGTGGAACGGAAGATCTGGGATGATTCCACAGCCTATGCCATCAAATCCTATTTCCGTGTAGGCAAGATCTCCATGACAGCCCAGAGTATCAGTCAAATGCTGGAAATGATGATGACCATCTGCGTGATCTGGGTGGGCGCACATCTGGTATTTGACAACATCATCACCATCGGTGCATTGATTGCCTTCCAGATGCTGGCAAACCGTGTGACCGGTCCCCTGGTGAAAATGGTGGGGCTTATCCATGAATATCAGCAGATCGCCCTTTCCGTAAGGATGCTGGGAGTTGTTATGAATACACCCCCTGAACCTGCCGGCGGCGGGGTTCGCAACAATCTGAAAGGGGAAGTCGTCTTTGATAATATCTCCTTCCGTTACAGACAGGATCTGCCCATGGTCATCAAAAACTTCAATATGGAGATCAAATCCGGGCAGACTGTGGGACTTGTGGGCCGTTCCGGTTCCGGCAAGACCACCATCACAAAACTTCTGCAATCCCTCTACAATGTACAGCAGGGTATTGTCAAGATCGACGGTATTGATATCCGGGAACTGGATAAAGCACATCTGAGAAGAAATATCGGTGTGGTGCTTCAGGAAAACTATTTCTTCAGCGGCACCGTAAGGGCAAACGTTTCCCTGCCGAAACAGAATGCAAGTCTGGAAGAGATCATTTATGCCTGCAAACTGGCAGGTGCGGATGAATTTGTCCAGAAACTTCCCAGAGGCTATGATACAGTCCTTGAAGAAAACGCGGCAAACCTTTCCGGCGGACAGAAACAGCGTCTTGCCATTGCCCGCGCCCTTCTCACCAATCCCCCCATCCTTATCTTTGACGAAGCCACCAGTGCCCTTGACCCTGAAAGTGAAGAGGTCATACGGCGCAACCTGAAAGCGATCGCAAGGGGCCGTACCGTCATCATTGTTTCCCACCGCCTATCCATCATCAGTCATGCAGACAAGATCGTTGTACTGGATAACGGGGAGATCAGTGATACCGGAACCCATAAGGAACTGGTGAATAAACAGGGTATCTACCGTGAATTCTGGAATCAGCAAATGAGTGCGGAGGTGGAAAATGCTTAAAAATATTTTCAAAAAGAAAAACAATACGGAAAATGTTCCGGAGAAGATCGTGGAATTCCAGCCGGATGCCCTGGAGATCAAAAACCAGAAACTGCCTCTGGCAATCAAACTCGGTGTATGGTTCCCGCTGATCGTCCTGACAGGCGCCATCATCTGGTCCATCTGGGCAAAAACAGATGTAGTGGTCAGAGGCGGTGGAAAACTTGTGACAGATCTTCCCACGATCGTTATGAAACCTCTGGAAAGATCGGTGATCGAAAAGATCAATGTAAAGATCGGGGACGTAGTAAAAAAGGATCAGATCCTCATCACCTTCGACCCTGCCATCAATACAGCGGAAGCGGAAAGGCTGAAAAACGAGATCAATGCACTCAATGCCCAGCTTGCCCGTCTCCAGGCGGAATTCCAGTCCAAACCCTATGCAGGCGGCAAAGAACAGTTTGAACGCTGGCAGCTTGCCATTTACAAACAGCGGCAGGAGTATTACAGGGAAAAAATCAAATATTTTGATGAGGCCCTGATGCAGGTAGCGGCCTCCAAAAAGACAAAGGAAGATAATCTCAACAAACAGAAGGAACGTCTGGGTGCCGTACAGAAACTGGAAGACATGTTCAAAAAACTGCATCAGAAAAATGCCGCATCCCTGAAAGAACTTTTGCAAATGTCCATCAGCCGTATGGAGATGGAAGCTACCGTGGATCAGCTTGCCAACGATCTTCTGGAACTGGAACACAGACGCGGTTCCACACTGGCGGAAAAGAATTCCTTTATCCAGGAATGGAGAAACAAGATCTCCGAAGATATGATCGCAGTGGACAGGGACCTTACCTCCACAAAAAAATCTTATGACAAGATCGCCCAGCTGATCGAGTATGTCTATTTGCGCGCCCCCTGCAATGCCGTAGTCCATGAGATTGCCTCCTTCTCCCCCGGTTCGGCTGTACGGGAAGCGGAAGCCCTCATTACCCTGATCCCTCTTGACGGAAATATTGAACTGGAAGCAGAGATCCTGCCGGAAAATATCGGGAAAGTAAAAGTGGGAGCTTCCGCAAGAATCAAACTTACGGCCTATCCCTTCCAGAAATACGGTACTCTTGACGGAGTCGTAAGAAATATTTCTGAAGATACTCTGGAAAAACAGGTTGGCAATGCCTCCATGAAGTACTACCGTGCCAGGATCGTGATCAGCGGCAAGCTCAGAGGGGTCAAAGAAGACTTCCGCCTGATTCCCGGTATGGAAACACAGTGCGAGATCAAGTGCGACCGCCGCCGGGTCATTGAGTACGTCCTCTATCCTCTCATCAAAGCATTGGATGAAACAGCAAAAGAACCGTAAGAAAACGTTCTTCAGAAAATGCAGAAGACCTGTTGCAGAAAATTGCAGCAGGTCTTTTTTTGTACAGAGCAAAAAAAGGAAACTTTTTGACCTCCTTCTTCTTTTCCCCCAGAAAGTTTCCAAAAAAAGTGGGAAAAGACAGGGAAAGAAACTTTCCCTGTGATCGTATAGAATCAATCTTTGTTCCAGGGATACTTGATCTCAAGAACTTTTCCGCCCTGTTTGGCAGACATTTCCGCATAGATACCGGGAATGGTCATACGCAGACCTTCCCGCAGGGAAATGGGGGCGGGGCCGCCAGTTGCCAATGCCTGAAAGAAGTGATCCAGAAGAGCGTAATCCATACCGCCGTGACCGGTGGCTTTGGGATTGTCTGCATAATCCAGAGGCATATATTCTCCGGGTTGTTCCAGAAGTTCCTGTGCAGAATAGAATTTTGTGGAGTTGTACCGGATCTTGGGACCGGTGGAACCCCGTTCACTGGTGCGTTCAAAATATCCTTCCGTACCGAATACACGGTAGGCATGATTTCCAATCTTGGCACGGCATCTGCCGTTACGCATCAGACGCACCACAACACCGGAGGGGGAACGGAACTGGGCACACTGCATATCATCTTTGGGAAATCCTCCGTAATATTCAATGGGAGCCTGCGGGCCAGTACCGAAGCAGGAAACTTCCGTAAGATCCTCTTCCATAATGGCAAGAAGGGGTCCCAGAGAGTGAGTGCAGTAACGGATGGGGCACAAAAGTTTACGCCAGTTGCCGTTTTCTGTAAGGAACTTGGAGGCGGCTCCGCCTTTGCTCCAGTGGATGTATTCTGCTTCCATGCAGTAGGGTTTTCCCAGGAATCCCCGCTGATACAGATCTTTAAGCATCACGGAAAATTTGGCTTCATTGGGGTTTGCCCCGGTGGAGAACATGGCTTTGGATTTTTTCGCCACTTCCCAGAGCATATCCGCTTCTTCCAGATTTGCCACAACAGGAATATCACTCATCACGTTGATATTGCGGCTCAAACCGTCTGCGCAGAACTGTGCATGGACATCCGCCCCTGTTTCCACCAGAAGCACATCCAGCTTTGCTTCATCCAGCATTTTGTGGAAATCTTCATAGAAAACGGTTTCCGGAAAAGATTCGCACATGGGTTTATCCTGCTGGAATTTTGTTTCATACCAGTTGGAAGGAATAAGGTCGCAAGCGGCAGCGGGGATCACCAAATCAGGAAAAGAATCTGCCGCAAGTTTGAACATATTACGGCCTCTGTGCCCGAGACCGACTACACCTAAACGGAATTTTGTCATTTTTCACCTCTTATATGGATTATTCGCCCCAGCTCATATTGCCCATAAATCCTTCAGGGAAGAATGTTCCTGTATAACCTGCTTCCACAGCAGTTTTTACAGCAAGTTCGATCCTCTGCATATGATCAGGCAGATAATTGGGGTAATAAGAATATGTGTACTGTTCATGGCTTGCCATGTTCATAAATTCACAACCGCTTTTTTCATTGACCGCAATGGCTCTCTTTACCCGTTCTTCGGTTTTATCCAGCGGGACAAGGTTACTGCACACTGCACCGGGCCCGGTGATAACGATACCCATAAGGGGATCATAATAGTTGCGGTAACGGTTCATATAACTTTCCTGTTCCTGATTTTTATAATAGAGTGCAAAACCTTCTGTTCCGATGCTTCTGTCAGCTCCGGTAATCGAACGGGACTGCACTTTATTCATATCTCCACCTTTCATACGGTCGGCAAGACTGGGGCCGCCCATTACGCAGGGACGCATGAACGCAGGGTAACAGCGGACTCCCCTTTTCACACACTCCTGTGCCACAGTGGGATGGATATTACCCCAATGGATCACAACAGGGGGAATATAGGATTCTTCACCGGCAAAACGCACGATCTCATTCTGCACCATATCCCAGTCTTTGCCGAACTCTTCCGGACTGCTTTCCAGATAGAGACGGTCGGGAAATTCACTTCTTGCATGGAAGGAGAATTTCAACCAGTCAGAGTTGTCAATAAATTCCTGTTTCCAGGTATCGGGCATCTGGTCGAGAGTAAAGGATTTATCGTGATCGTTGTAGAAAAAGCAGTTCAGAGTGACTTTGAAGGGATATTTTTTCCGGATCTCTTTCAAACCTTTGAGATAGAAGTGGTCAAAGGCACTTTTCGGGCGTTCCTTTGTCAAATCGGTAAAGAGGAAACTGTGGTCATCAATGTAGAAATTGAATCTCTTGAAAGATTTTTTATCCCAGACGACGGTAATTTCCTGGGAATACAGACCATAAGGAGTCATTTCACTTACGGTTATATTATTGATTTTTTCTGTAAGAGCGATCTCTTTAGTAAAGCGTCTGCCTACCATTTCAGCAGCTTCGCCGTTGACTTTTACAGGTCTTCCGCTGCCGAAACCTTCCAGAAGGATGGTCAAAGCTTCATCAGATTCTTTCCCGTGATTGTGATTGAGGATCGCTCCCTGACGGATGTTGGTTATTTCAATCATTTTTATATTCCTTTCTTATTTTTCCCATGCCTTATTGCCCATGAATCCTTCGCTGAAGAAAATGGATTTATACCCATTTTCCACAAGAGTTTTCACAGCAAGTTCAATTCTCTGCATATGATCAGGCAGATAATTGCAATAACAGGGGAATGTATATTGTTCGTGACTTGCAGCATTGAGGAACTCTCCGCCGCCCATTTCTAATTTTGCGATGGAAGCTTTTACTTTTTCTTCCGTTTTATCCAGCGGAACAAGGTTGCAGCATATTGCGCCTTCTCCGCGGATCACAAGGCCCATAAGAGGGTCATAGTAATTCCCGTTCCTGGAGAGAAAACTTTTTTCTTCATGATTGTCATAATAAAGAGCAAAACCTTCCAGATCATTTCTTCCCTGAAAAACCTCACGGCTGCGGGTGTTGCTCATATTCCCGCCATTCATACGGTCGGCAAGGCTGGGGCCGCCCATGACCATAGGCCGCATGGAAGTTTTGTTGCTTTTACAGCCTCTCTTCACATACTCCTGTGCCACGGTCGGGTGGATATTGCCCCAATGGATGATGTCCGGAGCTATATAACTTTCTTTTCCGGCAAAACGCACGATCTCGTTCTGTACCATATCCCAGTCTTTACCGAACTCTTCCGGACTGCTTTCCAGATAGGGACGGTCGGGAAATTCGCTTTTCGCATGAAAAGAAAATTTCAGCCAGTGGGAGTTGTCGATAAATTCCTGCTTCCAGATGTCCGGCATCTGATCCAATGAAAAAGATTTATCATGGTCATTGTAATAAAAGCAGTTCAAAGTAACTTTGAATCCATATTTATCATGGATATTTTTCAATCCTTTCAGATAAAAATGATCAAAGGCACTTTTCGGGCGTTCCTTTGTCAGATCGGTAAAAAGGAAACTGTGGTCATCAATGTAGAAATTGAATCTCTTGAAAGATTTTTTATCCCAGACAACGGTAATTTCCTGGGAATACAGACCATAAGGAGTCATTTCACTTACGGTAATATTATTGATTTTTTCTGTAAGTGCGATCTCTTTAGTAAAGCGTCTGCCTGCCATTTCGGCAGCTTCTCCGTTGACTTTCACAGGTCTCCCGCTTCCCAAACCTTCCAGAAGAACAGTCAGGACCTGCTCCGTTTCCGTTCCGTGATTGTGATTGAGGATCGCACCCTGACGGATGTTGGTTATTTCAATCATTTTTATATTCCTTTTTTATTCTTCCCATGCATTGTTGCCCATAAACCCTTCATTGAAGAAAGCAGATTTATACCCTTTTTCCACAAGAGTTTTTACAGCCAGTTCAATTCTCTGCATGTGATCAGGCAGATAATTGAAGTAATAGGGGAAAGAATATTGTTCGTGGGAAGCAAGCCCTAAAAATTCCCCGCCGGACTTTTCCAGATCGGCAGTAACGTCATTAAGTCTTTTTTCAATCTGATCCAGAGGAACAAGATTACAGCAGACTGCACAGCCTTTACGGATCACAAGATCCATAAGAGGATCATAGTAATTTCCATGATAAGTAAGATAACTTTTTTCTTCATAGGGTTCATAGTAGAGAGCAAAACCTTCCAGATCATTTCTTCCGTCAAAAACATCTCTGCTGCGGGTATTATTCATATTCCCGCCTTTCATACGGTCGGCAAGGCTGGGCCCGCCCATGACCATGGGACGCATGGAAATACTGTTGTTTTTAGCCCCCCGTTTGACATACTCCTGTGCCACAGTGGGATGGATATTGCCCCAATGGATGATGTCCGGAGCTATATAACTGTTTTCTCCGGCAAAGCGGATGATCTCATTCTGCACCATATCCCAGTCTTTCCCGAACTCTTCCGGACTGCTTTCCAGATAAATACGGTCAGGAAATTCGCTTCTGGCATGGAAAGAAAATTTCAGCCAATCGGAATTATCGGTAAATTCCTGTTTCCAGATATCCGGCATCTGGTCAAGAGTAAAGGATTTATCGTGATCGTTGTAATAAAAACAGTTCAGAGTAACTTTCCATCCATATTTATCATGGATATTTTTCAAGCCTTTGAGATAGAAATGATCAAAGGCACTTTTGGGGCGTTCCTTTGTCAAATCGGTAAAGAGGAAACTGTGGTCATCAATATAGGTATGGAATCTCTTGAAAGATTTTTTATCCCAGACGACAGTAATTTCCTGCGTATATTTTCCGAAAGGAGTCATTTCACTTACGGTAATATTATTGATTTTTTCTGTAAGTGCGATCTCCTTGAAAAAGCGTCTGCCTGTCATTTCGGCAGGCTCGCCATTGACTTTCACAGGTCTCCCGCTTCCCAATCCTTCCAGAAGAACAGTCAAAGACTTTTCTGTTTCAGTACCGTGATTGTGATTGAGGATCGCTCCCTGACGGATGTTGGTTATTTCAATCATTGTTTACTCCTCTTTTCTTATTTTTCATCCCATGCGGTATTGCCCATAAAGCCTTCATTGAAAAATACAGGCTTATACCCGGCTTCCACAATGGTCTTGATGGCAAGTTCGATACGGTCAAGATGGTCGGGCAGATAGTTGCAATAGTAGGGGAATGTATATTGTTCATGTGTGCCGAGATTCACAAATTCCGCACCGGATTCTTCGTTGGCAGCAAGGCAACTTTTTACTTTGCCTTCGATCTGATCCAGGGGAACAAGGTTGCAGGTGGCTGCGCCGCCGCCTCTGATCACAAGTCCCATAAGGGGATCATAGTATCCCTTGTGTTTGGCAAGATAGCTCTTTTCTTCGTGCTGTTCATAATAAAGGGCAAAACCTTCCAGATCATCTCTTTCTTTGAAGAATTCCCGGGAGGGAAGTTTGCTCATATCCCCGCCTTTCATACGGGCGGCAAGGCTGGGGCCGCCCATAACGGTAGGACGCAGGATGGGAGTATAGCTGGTAACTCCTCTTTTCACACATTCCTGTGCCACGGTGGGGTGGATATTGCCCCAGTGGATAACGGCGGGGGCGATATAGGATTCCTCACCGGCAAAACGCACGATCTCATTATACACATCATCCCAGTCCTTACCGAACTCTTCCGGACTGCTTTCCAGATAGGGGCGGTCAGGAAATTCGCTTTTGGAGTGAAAGGAGAATTTCAGCCAATCGGAATTGTCGATAAATTCCTGTTTCCAGATATCAGGCATCTGATCCAGAGAGAAAGATTTATCGTGATCGTTGTAATAAAAACAGTTGAGAGTAACTTTCAATCCATATTTATCATGGATCTTTTTCAACCCTTTGAGATAGAAATGGTCAAAGGCACTTTTGGGACGTTCCTTTGCAAGATCGGTGAAGAGGAATACATTATCATCAATAAAGGAATTGTAACGTTTGAAGGATTTTTTATCCCAGACGACCGTGATTTCCTGTGTATATTTCCCGAAAGGTGTCATTTCGCTTACGGTAATATTATTGATTTTTTCAGTAAGTACGACCTCTTTGAAAAAACGTCTGCCAACCATTTCTGCAGGCTCGCCATTGACTTTCACAGGTCTTCCGCTTCCCAAACCTTCCAGAAGAACAGTCAAAGACTTTTCTGTTTCAGTACCGTGATTGTGATTCAGGATCGCACCCTGACGGATGTTGGTGATCTCTACCATTTTCATCTCCTTTTTTTAAAAACGAAAAATCATAAATAATTTTCATACTATAAAACTATACTTGAACTTTTTGTAAATTGCAATATATTATTATAGCATTTTTGAGCCAAATAAAAGCATTTTATCCATTTTTTACATAAAAATACGGAAAAAGTATGAAAATAGAAGAAAAACTCTATACGGAAAGATTTGTACACTCCCTGGTACCGTATAAAACTGATGAGGAAAATATCTTCATCCAGTACTATTTTGACTCTCTCTGGCGTGGTGGCTATCAGACAAGTTCCAGTACAGAAAACCCCCATTCCATCTTTTCCCTTGTTACCGGCGGAGATGTAATCTGTACCGATCCGGATGGGAAAGTATTGCACATTCCGGAAAATACTCTTTATGTCATTACCGTAGCGAAAAAAGACTATTTCTATAAAGTGCCGAAAAACTATTTCTGGCAGAGAAAAAGCGTCCGTTTCCGCAGAAATGCTCTTTTTGATCTTCTGGCGAATCATTTTTTTCAGAAGGATCACCTTGTTATCCCGCTGAAAAATCCGGAAAAGATTGGAATGATCATGGATGAATTTAAAAATATTCTGGAAAAAGATCCTATGGCTACGTCAGAAATAAGCGGAGTTTTCATGCGGATGCTTTGCGAGATCCGTTCCCAGCAGGATCTTCAGCACATTCCGGAAGCCCTGCGCAATGCTTTGGATCATATCCAGCTTCATTATAAAGATCCCGCCTTATCCCGGCAGGAGATCGCCTCCGCCGCCGGAATAAGTACAAGGACTCTCAACAGATTTTTTATGGAATACAGAAAAGACACTCCCGGAAACATTGTAAGTTCCCTGCGTCTGGAATATGCCCGGAATCTGCTGGAACGCTCCCATCTTACTGTGAAAGAGATCGCAGAAGAAAGCGGGTTCCGCAGTGCCAACTTTCTCACAAGGTGTTTCCGTCAGCGGTACGATATTCCTCCGCTGGAATACCGCCGGAAACACTTTACCGGCGGCAAACTGTGAAAAATATTCTTATCCCCAGAACTCTTTTTCCAGTTCCGCAAACTCTTTGTGAAGAGTGGCAAAACCTTCTTTATCCGGGCTGAAGACAAGTTTTTTCATCTCTTCCACGCCGTCAAGTCTTTCTTTATAAGGACGGTGGATGAAGGATTCATACTGGGGATCCATATCCCCTGTGGCAAGAGCTTTGAAAAGAAGATCCGCTTCCTTTCTTCTCAACATATCATGTTTCTCAAAATAATTTTCCCGCAGGAAGTGATAGAATGTGACCCAGGATAACGGCCCTGTGGTACGGGGAAATTCGCCGGCAAGGAAACTGACCGCCACATTCTGTCCGGCAAGAAGAGCATTTTTCAGACTGGAAAACTCATTTTTCCCGGCAAAGATCACGGTCTGGTTCTTTGCGATTCCTTCCATCCCGTGGGCATCAGTATTACCCATGGCAGGGAAATACTGACCCGCTTTCAGGCAGAGATCCATATACATGGCATGACTTTCATCCGCATTGCGTTTCCCGTCGCCAAAGACTTCAATAGCATCAAAAAGATGGTTTTCCAATACATAATCCCGGATGGCAGGAGGCAGGAAAAGTCTGCTGTTGGGCCGCCAGAAAGGATGACAGAACACATTCACTCCGCCCGCTTCATGCACAAGATCATGAACCACATGATAATTTGCCGCAAGGTGCCGCATGAAATGATCTTTATAGGCAGGAACTTTTGCAAGATAATGGTTATAGATGGCATCATACTCTTTCTGTCCTTTAAAAAGCCGCCAGGAGATCCCTTTATCGCCGCCGAAATTCAGATTGTGGATGGTATGCAGATCAGGCAGATGCACTTCTTCTGAAGGATAAACCTGAAAGGAAGCACCGCACTGCTGAATAAAATCCATTGCTTTCAGGGAGGGGAAATGCTGTTTGTGATCGGCAATCCCGATAAAATCCATCCCCCTGGAACAGTTTACTGCCGCATAATATTCCGGACTCAGATACTCTTTCTGATGACAGCATCCGGAAAAACCGCTGTGCAAATGGGTATCCCCTTTGAAAGGACGCAGAGAAAGATATTTTTCCGGCATGGAATAGACACGGAATTCCGTAAGCACCCGCTCCCCCATGCGTACCCGGAAGGTATTTTCCCCCTCCCCTGCAAAAGGATAGGTAAAACGCAAAACCCCGTTTTCATCTATGGAAGCATTTTTAATATCTTCAAATGGTGGTCTTCCCATATCAAACTGATTGCCGCAGGTATAGCCGGGAAGCTCTTCATTGGTGAAAAGACCGTCCGCTCTTACACTGTCAACAACGATCTCCCCCTTGAAATTCCGCAAATCCGAATGGGGAAATTTTCCCCTGACCATAATTTCCTGCACTTTATCTGTTGCAACGATACGGGGGGAAATGTAATAAAGATCTTCTTTCATATTCAGCCTCTCTTTCAGGATTGATATCGTTTATGATACAATATATCCCGAAAGCAAGGTTTTACAACAAAGAAAATGAGATTTCAGGATCTTTTTTTCAGGAAAGGAAGCATATCCTGCCAGATATGTTTCCCATCATAAGTTTTTCCATCTTCTTCCGGAAGATTTTTTACCAGACCTGACGCCAGATACATACCGGTAAAACCGGCAAGTATATCCGCCGCAAAACGCGCCCAGAATAACCCTTCCAGATTGTTGAAATACAAAGCAATAAAGGAGAATGGCAGCAAAAGACCGATCATACGGAACCCATTGAGATAGGCAGAAATCCGGGGATGCCCGCAACCGGTAAAGAAAAATCCTGAATATCTGTGGATCTCTGTAGCCCAGAATCCCCAGGGAATGATCCGCATACAAGTTGCCATGATCTTCCGTACCTCCGGGTCGGGAGAAAACTGTTTTACAAGCAGATCAGCAAGGAAGAAATAAATAACCGCCATCACCAGAAGGAAAAAGAAGGCAAAAAGGAAGGAAAAACGCTTGCACTCTCTGATCCTGCCGTAAAGTCTTGCCCCGAAATTCTGCCCCACCATAGGCATAAGGGAGATCCCCAACGCCATGGGGAACACAAAGGCAAGCATTTCCAGTCTTGCCGCCGCTGCCGTCGCCGCAACCGCCGCATCCCCGAACTTTGCCGTGATCCAGGTAATGACAAAAGACCCCAGCGGCATCATCAGCATCCCCAGAGAGGAGGGAATGGCATATTTGATGATAAGGAGCCACGCCTTTTCCATAATTTTCCATGCAGGAACTTTCAAAACAAACAACCCCTTGTGATGAAGCACAGTCAGAGCCACCGCAGCAGAACACGCCTGGGCGACCACTGTGGCAAGTGCAGCCCCCTTCATCCCCATTGCCGGAACAGGACCCATACCGAAAATAAAGAGGGGGTCAAGAATGGTATTGAGGACAAGCCCCGCCACCATAAGAGTACTGGCAGTCCGGGAATAACCGGAAGAGATGAGAAGGTCATTGCCGGTCAGCCCCACAAAGGCGGTCACACATCCCAGGAACCATATATCCATATACTCCTTTGCCAGCGGCAGTGCAGCATCGGAAGCATTCATCAGCCGGATAAGGTACTCAGACACAAAAAGTCCGCATATTCCGGCAACAAGGGAGATCACGGTAATAAGAGCGATACCGGAAAAGATAAGATTGGTTGCCTTTGTCTGCTTCCCTCCCCCCAGACTCTGGGCGGAAGTAGCCATTACCCCAATAGTAAGTCCCCGGAAAAAACATCCCACAAGCATGATGATGGGCATAGTGAATCCCATTGCCGCCATGGGGATCTTTCCCAGATTGCCGACGAAGTAGGTATCCACGATATTGTAACCGGACATGGCAAGAGTCCCGGCAAGCATGGCAAAACCGGTTTTCAGCATTGTACCGCCGATGGAACCTCTTGTGTAATTACTTTTTGCTTTTTTAGTGTCTGCTGTCATTTTTTTACTCATCAATCGTCATCATAATCGTTAAGCTGACTGTCAAAATAATCTATAAAAGCATCCCGAACCTCGTCTGCTCCCATAGGTTTGAGAAAATCACCGTAATCCGGGTGTTCCGTTTCTTCAGGCAATTCACCTAAAAATTCTGAAGGCCGTTCCCGGACATATTCATGAAATTTGAACCTTTTCTTGGCAAAGGTGATAAGAAGTTCCTGCCTTGCCCTTGTGATCGCCACATAGAAAAGTCTTCTTTCCTCTTCCAGCCCCCCCTCCCCCAATGCCCGTTCATGGGGGAAAGTATTGTGTTCCAGTCCTACAAGAAATACCACAGGAAATTCCAGACCTTTGCTGGCGTGAACGGTGGAAAGGATGGGGCCATCATAATCATCCGAATCATCGGTTCTGTCCGAATCATCCAGAAGGGAATAGGATTCAAGGAAGTCGTTAAGCGTACACTTTCCTTCCAGTTTTCTTTCATACAATCCCATAAAAGTAAGGAATTCAAACACGTTTTCCTGCCGTTTTTCCGCTTCTTTCATATCTTTATAGATCTTCTGCATTCCGGTAAGATACCCGATCTCCATAAGATATTCCCTTGCAATAACGGCTATGGGAGTCCCTTCCGGCTCAGCAAAAAGGGCTTTGTATTTATTGACGATCTCTGTAAAATTCCGTACAGAGGAAGCCGCCGCTGAAGAAAGTTTTTTCCGGCAGTCGTCCCTTTCCATACAAGCAAGAATACAGCTTTTTTCCTCTTTCTGCATCTCCCGTAAAGTGAGAACCGCTTTATCTCCCAATCCTCTGGGGGGAACAGATAAAACACGCAAAAGACTCTGGTCATCACGGGGATTGACGATAAGTTTAAGGTAACTTGCCGCATCCTTCACCTCTTTTCGCTGAAGGAACTCCTGACCGCCGATGATTTTCGGACGTATCCCCCGGCGCTTCATCTCCAGTTCAAAAGACCGGGAAAGATGGTTGGAACGGTAAAGGACGGCAAAATCACTGTAATTCATATCCGGATTCATTGCCCGCATATTTTCAATGGTATCCACAATAAATTTTGCCTCTTCATCGCCGTTTTCCACAGCAAAGACCTTTACACTCTCCCCCTCCCCCTTCGCCGACCAGAGATTCTTGTCATATCTTGTGCCATTCTGACCGATCACCGCATTTGCCGCACGGAGAATGGCATTGGTGGAACGGTAATTCTGTTCCAGTTTGACCTCTTTTGCGCCGGGAAAATACCGGGGGAATTCAAGGATATTGGCTACTTCCGCACCACGCCAGGAATAAATACTCTGATCATCGTCCCCCACGACACAGAGATTCATTTTCTCTCCGGCAAGTTTCTGAATGATAAGGAACTGGGCTGTATTGGTATCCTGATATTCGTCGATAAGAAGATAGTGATAGATATTCTGCCATTTTTCCAGTGCTTCCGGATGTTCCTCAAAGATCTTCAACGTAAGGAGCAATATATCATCGAAGTCCAGAGTATTCTGCAATTCCAGCATCTTCTGGTAACGCTCATAGACCCTTGCCATATCTTCATCCCGGGAATAATCCGGAGCTTCTCTTAACGCATCCTCCGGGAACTTCAGACGGTTTTTCATCCGGCTTATATACCCCAGGATCTCCGGAGTGGCAAGTTCATCTTTGGCATACCCCAATTCCGCTGCCGCCTGACGGATCAGACTGGACTGGTCGGAATCATCCGCAATACTGAAAGAAGAGTTGTAATGTCCCGCAAGGTGGATCTCTTTACGCAATACCCGTACGCAGAAGGAGTGGAATGTTCCCAGCGTCACTTTGGAAGCAAGACGGGGATCAATAAGGGAGTTGAGTCTTTCCCGCATCTCCTTTGCCGCCTTGTTGGTAAAGGTCACCCCCAGAATGGAGGAAGGAGCGATCCCCTGCTCGATCATATAGGCAATACGGCAGGTAATGACCTTGGTCTTTCCCGTACCGGCTCCGGCAAGTACCAGAAGCGGGCCGTCAATAGTCGTGGCGGCATCTTTCTGCTCGGGATTCAGAGATTCAATAACAGAGGACATGAAAAAACTCCGGAAATAAAAGGGAAAAGGAAAGAACACCCAATGGATGATCTTTCCCTGAATATTATCGGATAAGACTCTTTTTACAGAGCAGCATCTTCCACAGCGTAATCAAAATCGCTTCCGTTCCAGAGAGCGGCAGCGGCAGTCACCGGCTTTTCAAAATCGGCAAAAACGCCTTTACCGATCATGTAGGAAGTAATATCTTCTGCGGTTGCAGCAGAAAATGCTTCATCTACATTCTGAAGGGCGGGAGCATTTTTTTCATAGGTGGAAAGATAATAGATCTTGCCGGGTTCCAGATCAATGGAACGGACAAGAAGAGCGTCTTTCCGGACGATCCCCATCATGGCAATGCCTTTTGCCGCATCAACTGCGGCAGCGATACGGGGGGTATCCAGAGAGTCTTTTTCATAATCCATTGCCATAAGTCCCAGGGCAAAAGCATCTCTCAGATTCATGCCGGAGATGACCTTTTCAATGATGGGATCGGTCTGGGAGCCGTTGGTGGCAAGAGCGATGCTTCCGCAGAGACGGACGCAATTATAGGCAATATAGGGATTTTTGGCAAGGTCGGCTTCATGACCGGCTCTGGGCAGGATGGAGATGGTCTTGCCGGTGATCTTTGCGGTACGGTTGGGGAAAGAACGGGAGGAAACACGATAGGCGGCAGTTACTTTTCCGTCAGGAGTCATCCCGGCTGCAACGATTCTTCCGATATACATTTTGATCCTTTCTCTTATTCAACGATCTTGGTAAGGGGATATTCCACAATGCCTTTGGCACCCAGTCTTTTGAGTTCGGGAATAAGCTCTCTTGCCACATGTTCGGTAACGATAGTATTCACAGCAACCCAATCCGGATCGGAAAGCTGGGACACGGTGGGGTGTTCCAGAGCGGGCAGCTTGGAAACGATCTCATCCAGTTTGTCTTTGGGAACGTTGAGCATGAGTCCGTATTTGCCTTCAGCGGTGAGAACCGCCTTGAGCAGCAGGGCGATGTTTTCGATCTTGCGTTTCTTTTCGGGATCCTGCATTGCCTGTTTGTTGGCGATGAAACGGGTGGTACTGATGCAGAGGGTATCCACGATACGCAGTTTGTTTGCACGCAGGGAGGACCCGGTTTCGGTGATCTCCACGATAGCATCGGCAAATCTGGGAGGCTTTACTTCAGTGGCACCCCAGGAGAAATCCACGGTGGCATTGACGCCGTTATCCGCAAGATAACGTTTGGTCATCCCCACAGCTTCGGTGGAGATACGTTTGCCTTCCAGATCTTTGGCACACTGGATGGGGGAATCTTCCGGAACGGCAAGGACCCAGCGCAGGGGATTTCTGCCGACTTTTCCGTAAACCAGTTCAGCTGCTTCATATACATCGGAACCGTTTTCCCGGATCCAGTCGTAACCGGTAAGACCGCAATCCAGAATACCTTCTTCCACATACTTACTCATTTCCTGAGCGCGGATGAGCATACATTCGATCTCGGGATCGTCGATGGTGGGATAATAGGATCTGCTGCTGATGGATACTTTGTAACCGGCTTTTGCAAACATGTCCACAGTGGACTGTTCAAGACTTCCTTTGGGGAAGCCGAGCATGAGTTTTGCCATTTTGATTTCCTTTCTTTTGTCGTATATAAATGCAAAATGATCCACACTTCAATTAAACTATTACAATACTCCTGTTTTACCTTTTTTTCCAGTAAAAATTAAAAAACTATGCAAAAATATTTTCTTTTCCGCTTTTTTACTGTGATACATCTCCTGAAAATGGTGTAAAAACTGTAAAAAAAACAAAACGGGGATTGATTTTTCTGAAATATTCCCTATATTACGGAAAATAAACAGGAAGACAGCAATAACCATAAAGGAAAGGAAATCCCATGCTTGCACAACTGCCTCCCGGAAAAATGTATAACTTTTTCATTGATGACAATGTATTCTTTTTCACGGATATTTACAAAAACAGATATAAAAGCATCTTTGACTGCTTCTATCTTGCCAATCTGAAAAAGATCCATGATGAGTTCGGCACTCTTTTCACATTGAACTCCTTCTATCACAATTTTCATCAACCGGATTTCGATATTTCCCTTTTCCCTGATACTTACAAAGAAGAATTTGCTGCAAACTCCTCCTGGCTGCGTTTTGCCTTCCACGGGGAAAGCGAATATCCCGGGTATCCCTACTTTGACGCTTATCCGGAAAAGATCGCGGAACATTATGCAAAATGGGAAAAAGAGATGCTGCGTATCGTGGGGAAAGATTCCCTTATTGCCCCCGTGATCTTCCACTACTACAAAGCCACTATGGAATGTAAAAATTTCATGCGGAAAAAGGGGCAGAAATTCCTGACCATCGGGGAAAGCCCCTATATGCTCTATCTTCCGGAAGAAGATATGTATCAGCTACAGGCGGATGTGATCCTCAATCTTTTCAAAGATGATCTTGACGGCATCCGCAATACTCTGGAAGCAAAAGCTGCTTCAGGACAGGAAAAAATCATGATCGGAAGTCACGAACAGTATTCCTTCCCCTTCTATGAAAACTATATTCCTGAATATTTTGAAGAAATCCGCACTGCATGTAAGGTCATGAAGAAAAATGGCTATCAATGCGTATATTTCAATGAGATCATCTGAAAAAGGTAACGAACCATGGAAGAAATTCTTACAGGACCTCTTCTCAATAATGCAGAAATGAGAAAGATGCTTCCGGAATTCATCTTTCGCCTTGCCGTTGCCGGAGTCCTCGGACTTCTCATCGGTCTGGAAAGGGAATACCGGGCAAAAGAGGCGGGAGCAAGGACCCATTTTCTTGTTGCCATCGGCAGTGCCCTTATCATGATCGCCTCCCAGTGGGGCTTTCTGGATGTACTGGGCAGAGGTATGAGAGTGGATGCCTCCCGTGTTGCAGCCCAGATCGTAAGCGGTATCGGCTTTATCGGAGCCGGTACCATTATGATGCATAAGGAATTTGTACGGGGCCTTACCACGGCAGCTGGCTTGTGGGTGGCTTCCGGTATCGGTATAGCCATCGGAGGAGGACTGTATATTCTGGGAACGGCAACAGCCATACTTACGTTGATCGGTATGGAGTTACTGCCTCTTCTTACAAGGAATCTGAAAGTAAAGCATACCCACCTTGTCATCCTTATTGATATGAAAAAGGATCTTTCCTTTCTTACAGGGAAAATGGATGAAGCCGGCTACAGGATCATGAATTTTTCTGTGGAACAACCTAAAAAACATCCGGATAAATTCAGAGTGGAATTTAAGATCGATGAACGCGGCAGGCACAGCGAAAACAAACTTGTCAATTTTCTCCATTCCTTTCCGGAACTGGAACTTATTGTTGAAAAAATCGAATAAAATGGATTGAATCAAAACTTTCCGCCATTGCGGATCCGGTTTTCCATATTATCAACCGGCATGAAAAAAGGCACAAAAAAGGGGCTGTTGCAAAAATGTTTTGCGGGGAAGACACCTTTTTGAAAAAGGTTCTCTTCCCCGCCCCCCATCTTCCAAAAACTTTTGACGGAATTGCTTTTATCGTCACGATAAAAACAATTCCAACTTTTTTTATAAACGATCAAAAATCCAGTTCCCTCAAACACA
>JAZKZE010000145.1:0-24205 GCA_045612485.1 Victivallales bacterium
AAGACCCGTCTGGATGTATGTGCATTAAACGGCGGGGTATTCCAGAACTCCCTTCTTCTGGGACTTGTAAAAACGAAACTTCTTCAACACTCTTTCCGGGTGCTTTGTCACAGCCTTGTCCCCCCCAATGACGGCGGGATCGCTCTGGGACAGGCTGTTGCGGCAATGAGTGTACTGAATAAAAGATCATAAAAAATACAGATAAAGATAAAGATAAAAATACAAACACAAGGAGCATAAAATGTGTGTGGGACTTTCAGCAAAAGTAGTAAGCATTGATAAGGGGACAGCCCTGATCGATGCTTCCGGAGTCAAAAGAAAAGTATCGGCGGAACTGCTGGACGACCTGGAACCCGGCGATTATGTTATGGTCCATGCCGGGATCGCCATAGCAAAGATCACAGAAGATGTGGCAGAGGAAACCGGAAAACTCATGGAGGAATTGCAGGATGAAAACGGCGAGAGAGATCATTGAATCCTATAAGGGCAGACCTTTGCGGATCATGGAAGTATGCGGAACGCATACCCATGAGATCTTCCGTCTGGGTATCCGCAAAATCCTGCCTCCCGGTATCGTACTGATTTCCGGTCCGGGCTGTCCTGTATGCGTGACACCCGCAGGATATATCGACGAAGCCCTTTTCCTTGCGTTGGAAAAGAAGGCTCTCATTTGTACCTTCGGCGATCTTATCCGTGTTCCCGGTTCGGAAAAAAGTCTTGCAAAAGCAAGAGCGGAAGGGGCGGAGATCAAAACGGTCTATTCTCCCCTGGATGCTCTGGAACTTGCGGAAAAAAATCCGGATAAGGAGGTCGTTTTCCTTGCAGTAGGCTTTGAAACCACTGTTCCGGGAGCGTGTCTTGCCGTGAAAAAAGCGGCGGAAACAGGAGTAAAGAATTTTTCCATCCTCGGTTCCAACAAAACCATGCCCAAAGCATACGAAGCCTTGAAAGGAAGTGCGGATGCTTTCCTTTTTCCGGGACATGTAAGCGTGATTTCCGGTACAGGAATTTACGAAGAACTGCGTAAGGCGGGGGTAAGCGGAATCGTTTGCGGTTTTACCGCAGATGAAGTGCTTACTGCTATTGCCACTATCGTGGAACTTTCACAGAAAAACAAGCCTTTCTTCCGCAACTGTTATACGAGAGTAGTCACAAGTGAAGGCAATAAAGCTGCGGTCAAACTTATTGCTGAAGTAATGGAGGAGTGTGACGCAAAGTGGCGCGGACTGGGTGTGATTTCCTCTTCCGGCTTGCAGTTGAAAGAAAAATATGCTTTTTATGATGCGAGAAAACGCTTTGCCATACCGGAAATGAAGGGGGAAGGAGCCAAAGGATGTCAATGCGGCAGAGTGCTGAAAGGGGAGATCAAACCCTGTGAGTGTCCCCTTTTCGGAAAGGCGTGTACGCCTTTGAATCCTGTGGGAGCGTGTATGGTATCAAATGAAGGGGCGTGTTCCGCCTATTATCAATATGGAGAAAATTGAGATGATGAAAGAAAATGTGGTGACTCTTGCTCACGGAGCAGGAGGTAAACAGACAAATGAATTGATCGACCAGGTGTTCAAAAGACATTTTTCCAATCCGGATCTTACCGCAGACGATGCGGCAGTTCTGTCCCTCAACGGCAAAGGGAAGATCGCCTTTACCACCGACGGTTTTATTGTTTCCCCCTATGAATTTCCCGGCGGGAATATCGGAAAATTGAGTATTTGCGGAACAGTCAATGACCTTGCCTGTATGGGGGCACGTCCCAAATATCTTTCCTGTGCCTTTGTCATTGAGGAAGGCTTCAGTATGGAGAAGCTGGAAGAGATCGCTTCCGCCATGGAAAAAACTGCCGCAGAAGCCGGAGTCAAAATCGTTGCAGGGGATACGAAAGTAGCCGGAAAAGGTCAGGTGGATAAGATTTTTATTACCACAACCGGTATCGGGGAGATCCTGGAAAATGCCGCTACTTCCGGCTTCAATGCCAAAGAAGGCGATGCTGTTATCGTAAGCGGCGACGTGGGCAGACACGGCTGTACCATCCTTCTTGCCCGGGATGAATTCGGTATCGAAGCGGAAGATGTGACAAGCGACTGCGCTCCTCTCTGGGGAACTGTGGAAAAACTGTTTGAAGCTACCGATAAGATCCATGTGATAAGAGATGCCACAAGAGGCGGCGTGGGAACAGTTCTTTATGAGATCGCAGGACAGAGCAATGTGGGGATCCGTCTGAACAGTAAAGATGTGCCTGTTGCCGATGGAGTGAAAGGGGTTTGCGGTATGCTGGGGCTGGAACCCCTCTACCTTGCCTGTGAGGGCCGTCTTGTGATCTTTGCTCCGCAGGAAAGTGCGGAAAAGATCGTGGAAACATTGCGGAAATGTCCCTATTCCCGAAATGCCGCCATCATCGGTACTGTGACAAAGGAAAATGCGGGAAAAGTCGTTATGACAACGGAAATCGGTTCAGAAACTCTTCTGCCCCAGCCCGGCGGCGAACTTCTGCCCCGTATCTGCTGAAAAAAGATACAGACAAAAGTGATCCTGCACCGCACGGCGATCCATGCGGTGTTTTTTTGTCATGTACGGAAAGATTTCGGGGAACACCCTGTTTCCCTGCGGAAAACACGGTAAAAATTGGAAATATCCGTAAAAGAACATTTATAACAGATCTGTTCAACGGTCAAATCACTTTTTTTCAACAGTTCCACAGCATAATTTATACGCCTTCTCAAAAGTGTCTGCCCCATGTTTTCCCCGAAGGCTTTTTTGTATGCGGAAAGCAGATAATTGCGGGAATAACCGTTTTCGGCACATATAGAGGATATATCCGGCATCTGAAAGGAAGAGGAAAGCAGTTTTCTATGGATAAGATCCAGAACAGTTTTCTTTCTGTTTCTGGAAAAATTTTTCATACCGGAACGGGAAAGTTCCAGCAGTAATTCCAGTAAATATACTCTTAAAAAATCTTCAGAATAAAGGGTATCTTTTTTATATTCCTGATACATCTTTTTGATAAGGGAAGCAATGGTTCTATTCGTATCAAGCAAGTGTAAAAGTTCATGTTTTACAGATAAAGCAGAAATTCTTTCCATTTGAAAGAGAGTAAAAAATTCATTTTCTTTTGCCCATTTTTTCACCTCTTCCTCCACAATGGAATATTGAAACAATACATTATACAGAATAAGGGAATCTGTCAATTCCCATGTGGTAAGATCCCTGGGATGTATCAGACAGACAAAACCGGCAGATACTTTGTACCTGTGACCGTTTATAACTAAAATCCCATTGCCGGAAAGAATAAGGGTGATCTTCCAGAACTCTCTCTGATTGAGAGTATTGTATGGCTGCGGATAAGTTTGCGGTGAATCTTCTGTAAGAAAAACCGCAATTTTTTCATTACCTTGGAAAAAATGATTTCTGGAAAATTTATTGTATCTCATATTCCTGTAATATAGTATGGAAAAGTCTTTTTGCAAATCAAAAAAGCAAATAGTGTAAAAATTAATATTTTTCACAGTCTGTCTGTAACGGCAATTTTTACTCTTGCAGATTTTTCACGATACAGTATATTATTGGGAGTGGGTCATCATGCAGAAACACTTGGAAAGATTGCGGAAAGTTTCGGGATAGAATATTGTATAGTTGCAGAATAAAGACCGGAAAAGGCAGACAGGTATGAAAGTAACAGAAAATATTCCCTATGCTGCGGAATATGGCTCTTACACCGTAGGGGATCTTTATATTCCGGAAAAAACAGATAAAAATACCATTCTTGTTTTATGTATCCACGGCGGGGCATGGGGATCTATGGATAAAAGCCGGATGAAGGATATTGCCGGATTTCTGTGCAGAAAAATCAATGCGATCGTTTACAATATCAACTACCGGCTCTGCGGAGAACATAAATGGCCCGCCTGCATGGAGGACTGCCTTGTTGCTGCCCGTTTTCTGCTTTACGGCAGAATACCGCAAATTCCGGAAGAAGTCCGGAAAAAGCAGCTCTTTATTCTGGGAGCCTCTTCAGGCGGACATCTGGCATTGATGACAGGCTTGCACCTTGCTCCGGAAGAAGTATGCGGTATGATTTCCATTTCCGGCATCAATTCAGTAAAAGAGGATCATGCTTTTTCCCCGGGGCGTTATACGCATCTTTTCGGACACAAAGCGAAAGAGGAGGAACTCAATACAGCAGACCCGGTCAAATTCCTTACAGAAAATATGCCGCCCGTATTATGCACGCATGACAGAATGGATAATGTAGTACCCTGTCAATGTACAGAAACTTTTATTTCCGAAGCCGGAAAAAAAGGGATTGCCGCATCTTCCTATTTTTATTGCAGAGAGGAGAAAGGTTTTTCGCACCGTATATTTATTCCGGGAAGTACACAATTATATTCCGATATTGAAGAAATTATTTCACAATGGATCAAAAATATTCAGAAAGAAAGGTGTAATCATGAACTGTATTCCTGAACCGGTGCCTGTAAAAAGCGATATCGAGATCTCCGCCTTTTACTATCCGGGAACAGAACAGATGGCGGAATGGGATCAGGTGGAACAAACCCTTCCGCACATCAAGCCTCTTTTGGGTTGGTATGATGAAAGTGATCCGGAAGTCATCGACTGGCAGATCAAATGGGCTGTGGAACACGGGATCTCCAGTTTTTGCCTGGACTGGTACTGGAATAAGGCGGATCAGAGACTGGATCATTGGATCAGGGGATTTTACAGGGCAAGATACCGCAAATATCTGAAATGGTATGTCATGTGGGCAAATCATAATAATGTGGGTGCCCACAGCGAAGAAGATCAGAGAAATGTTACCCGTTTCTGGATCGAAAATTATTTCCGTACACCGGAATATTATACAGTAGAGGGGCACCCGGCAGTAGTCATCTGGAGTATGCACAATATAGACAATGATTTCCGTAAGGAAGCGGAAAAGAGAGGCGAAATTCTTAAAGAAGGGGAAGGAATAAAACGGGCATTGGAGATCAGTAATGAGGAAATGCACAAAGCGGGTCTCCCTGACATATATTTTATCTGTATGTATCAGAGTTCAGAATATTCTGCCGAATTGCTGGAAAATGCCCGTAAGGCAGGATTCAGGGAGATGATGAATTATAATATACTTGCCCAGACATTATCTCTTGCCTCTGAAGAGATAAAAAAAGAGAAAGAGCCGGGAAAGATCAAGTTCGATCATGTACTGCCTTCCTCTCTCAAATGGTGGGAAATGACCGCAGACAGAGAATTGGATTTTTTTATCCACCCCATCCTCAGTACCGGTTGGGATGACAGACCGCGATCCTTTGAAAAAGGAAGAGTCTTATATGCCAGAACTGCGGAAAAATTCAGAAAACTATGTCTTTCCTGTAAAGAATTCTGTGAAAAAAACGGCAGAAAAAAAGTGATTCTGGCCCCATTGAACGAATGGCAGGAGGGCAGTTATATCGAACCCAACGAAGAATTCGGCTTTTCCATGTATGATGCTCTGAGAGATGTTTTCTGTCAAAAGCCGGCTGAAGGCTTCCCGCCGGATCTGACACCCGGCGATGTGGGACTTGGACCTTATGATTATCCCCCCATGGAACACCCTGACAAAACTTCCTGGGATTTTTCAAAGGATGTTCAGGGCTGGTACAGACAGCCTTTCGGAACAGCATATTTGCGGATACAGGATCAAGCATTGCATTTCTTCCGTTCCGGCGGACCTCATGCAGCGATACGGACAAGAATAAAGGAATTTCCTGCGGAAAAATTTTCTTTGTTCAAAGTTATGATGAAAGTGGTTCCGCCGGACATGAATAATTTACAGCCGGAGGAAAAACACTGTGTACGCTTGTATTTCGGAACGGCAGAGCGGCCGCTTTTTTCACCGGATCTGCATATCTGCCATGAAGGAGCAGTCTCCACAGAGGCTGTACCGGATGGCAAATGGCATGAATATACTCTGGATATCTCTTCCAATCCATTGTGGAAGGGAATGGTCAATGAACTCTGGTTCGATCCGCCGCAGAAATATTCCATGAGTATCGACATAAAGTGGATGAAATTTCTGCCGTGAGCACCGGTGACCGATTCATACGGGGAAAACTATTCTCCGTATGGATCTGTTATTTTTTATACAATTATTCTGTACTTGAGGTAATTTCAAAAGTCCTCAAAAATCTTTAAGCGCATCTGCTTTATTTTTTTGAATAACTTTTGCAATTACCTCTTACTGCAAGGGCTGAATGATGATCTCATCAAAATCCATTGTTCCTTGAATATAAACTGCAAAATTCTGATTTTCCTTTGTTCTGTCGCCGGAATCCTCAAAAGTAAATTTACATTCTTTCCATTCTTCCCCATTACCCCCTTTAACGATTTTAAGCAGTTTTGTGGCAATGTGCCGGGAGGTCTTTTTATCCCTGCGGAGGATGTTAAATACGGCAGTACCATCCCCGCGGTAACGGCAGAAAACCTGATACGCTTTTGCCTGAAGTGCAAAATTCTGCATGATATAACTTGCTTTCAGACGGATAAAAAAGTTCCCGTTTGCCAGCTCTTCCCAGACAATAGCCCCCTCTTTGTTTCTGTGGGCAAAGAACCAGTCGGAAGGCAATCTTCCGTTGGGAAGATTCAGATTTTTTGCATAGGCAGGAAGAGGTTTTCTTTCTCTGTTGAATGAACCGTTTTTCCAGAGAGTCTTCCGGGGATTATCTTCCAGAAAGCCACTGGTAAGCTTTCTTCTGCCGCCGAAAATAAGCTCCTGAAACGTATTGACATCATGAGGGGCACCGCCGGAAAGAGTGGAGGCGGAATAAATTTTTTCCCCTTTGAGTTTTCTTACTCTCATAATATTGATCTTCCAACTTTGTCCTGTAAAACACTTGTGCCCCAGTTCCGCAGTAGGGATTTTCGCTTCGAGGCACCACCGGTCCTTATATTTTTTTACTTTTGCTTCCAGGGAAATATTGATGGAAGGATCACTGCCTGCACCCGGAACGACCTTCTGATCAAAAAGATCCTGCCTTGCATTAAAGATAAACTGGAAATAGCCTCTGCCCATATCCGGATGGGAAAGAAAGATTTCAATACTGTTGTCCTCCCATATTTTTCCGTCCCGCTTCCAGTTACCGGTAACAAGTTTATCCGTATGGGGTTCCTCCATTTCCAGAGCAAGATAGAGAAAATCCTTTTCGTAGCAAACTCTCAAAAATGTTTGGTATTTTTCCTTTTTCCCCGGTTCTTTCACACTTTTAAATCCGGTAACCACATCAGCATTTTTCCAGTCATATTCCTCTATGACACCATCAATTTTTATATCTGTATTTTTCTCATAACTGCATATACTCCTGTAATTTTCCAAATAAATTTTCCTTGCTTTTTCCCATGTTTCCGCAAATCTTTTTTTGTCAAACTGAACATGCTTCAAGGCTCTTGGATCAGGATCTTTTGCTGCTGCTTTTTCTGCAGAGGCAAGGTATTTTTTCAATTTTTCATGGACAAGAGGTTCATCCAGACATCTGCCCAGAGGAGTACTGGATCCCCAGCCGAAACAGCCGGAAGCATTGTTGGAAGTTTCTTTCAAGAGTTTCCGGAACTCTCTCATCCCGCCTTCCCAGCCTTTGCCGTAATAGAAAGAGTTGATCTTCTCATCATATTTACAATAATCTGCATCAATATCCCGCAAATACAAGGCATGATAATAGAGAATCTGCCACATACTCTGCCACTGGAGTTTGGCGTGTTTGAATCTTGTTCCGTAAGTACCATCCGGCGGGGCAACAGCAATGAATGTTCCGGAAAAATTCTTCTTTTTGTAATATTTGAGAAGATGAATATAATTTTCTTCCGCCGGTAGAAAATGATCTCCCTGTACGCCAAGTTCTTCTCTTCCCAATACCTGAATACCTTTTTTGCTCCATGCTTCATAACAGGAGAGGAAAAAAGGATTCAAAAGACATTTTTTATCGTCGATCCGGTGTCTGTAACAGAGCCGGTTGAAAGAAAGATTCACTCCCGTAATACCGGGATGGATGGCAAATTCCGGCGGAACCTGAAAATTCTGGTACGCCATACCCCATATGGGGGTGGAGTTCTTTTTATCCTTTTTTTCCACATATCCGGCAAGATTATTGAGATAATTCCAGAAACGGCTGGAAATATAACTCTTTTTCCGGTCATTTTCAGAATCTGTTTTTACGCAAACTTCACACTCACACCAGCCGGTTCCATCATCATTGTAAATAAAAACCTCCCCTTTTCCGGCAAGAGGAACAAGAAAATTTTTATAAAGATTTTCCCCGCTGATGCGGATCACATCTTTATTTGTAGTACATGGCTGATATGCCTGACGCTCCAGCTTGCGTCTTTTTCCATGGATAAGAGGAAAATATTCCTTGTGATCCCGGAAAAGGGCATCAATACTTTTTTCCTGATTTTTTCCCCAGTAATACCCGGAAAGAAGATTGCTGAAACATGGATTCACAGTCCATTGCGCCCCCCGCTTCTTCAGATCCTCATGCAATTTTTTATGCTGATAGATAACGGGAAGTGTATGGATGGAAAGGTGGTTGCGTACCATCCAATCCCAGGTGTCTTTAACATGGGAAAGACTGTTCATAGCATGAAAATTCAATGTTCTCCGGGGAAAAGAAGGCTCTATTTTCTTTTCCCGGAACATTACTTTCAATACAGGGGAACAGGAAAAATACTCCCCTTCGTTCCCGGGGAATACCCATTCTATATCGGAAATATTCCTTAAAAGCCCGTATACTCCGAAAAGAACACTTAAAGGCTTTCTTCCCTTTATTGTAAGAGAATTTTTCCCGGCAGTAAGAATATATCCTTCCTCCGCACAGGCAGTATTTTTATCCACAGAAAGAATAATATTTACTTTTCCGGTAATTGTTTCTGAAAGAATGGAAGGCTTTTCTTTGCTTTTGGAGATCTTCTTAAGATAACAGGCAAGTTCTTCTGCCGCATGTTTTTCCACACTTCCTGACTGGACAGGAAGAATAATGACACAATTCATCTTCCCCCGGTCTGCAAGTATAAGATCTCCGTACAGAAAAGAGACACTCATAAAAAGAAACAGTAAAAACACATTTTTCATTTTTCTTTTTTCCTGATGATTTTTATTTGGGAATACCGCTGCAGGGATATTCGCTTGGGCCTTGTAAATAGACACGCCACACGCCATAGACGATCTGGGGACGGGTCGCAGCATTTGCAGGCTGATTTTTTTCCTTTAACCCTTTAAATACTCTGGCATTACCCCCTACAAACAGCATGGTATCCCCATCCCTGCCTCCATGCCATCCATAGAGATAACTGCCCCAGTCATATTTTTCCTGACAATGACTCCAGTGAAGCATAGTGGGATTTTTAGCACTTTCCGGTTTGAACATGCTCCATTTAGGGTCATTGGCACTGTCTCCGGCGTCATTGGGCTTACTGCCGATCCAGTTCTGCTTCCGGGAATGAGATGAGTTATCTCCCGTCTGTAACCAGGCACATGTACCATAGTTGCTGAAACGCTCTTTGGCAGTGGAAACTTTGTATTTTTCACTGATGTCCTGTGCTGTGGTACAAAGCAATACTTTATGGTATTTACTTACATCACAGGCAGGGGAATTTGTGGCATACCATGTCCAGGGAGCGATCCCCAGACCGGTTTTCTGACTGTAAGCATGAATGTAATGCTTGTAAGTTCTCTTATTGTTGTTGGATGCGGCAAATCCCCAGCCCTTGTAACTTTCAGCATAAAGAATGTGAAAAGTATAGATTTGCCGCAAATTATTGATACAGTTTACTGTTCTTGCCATATTTCTTGCTCTGCCGAGAGCAGGAAGAAGCATTCCTGCAAGAATCGTGATGATGGCTATCACAACAAGAAGTTCAATCAAAGTAAAAAAGTGTTTTTTCATATCCTTCATCCTTCTCTGTCTGTTAATATTCCTTTATGGCATCATATTTTTCCACATCGGCGGCAAACTCTTTTTCCCAGGGATAATGAATGGTAAGTTTTTCCCCTTTGAGGAAAGCGGATTTTGCAGCATAGATCCCGGGAAGAGTCATACGCAAACCTTCACGCAGGGAAACGGGAAATTCTTTTCTCCCTTTTTCCAGGGCTTTGAACATATCATCCAGAAGAGCGTAATCGCATCCGCCGTGGCCGATGGCTTTGGGATTTCCTTCATATTCTTCCGGCATCCATTCCGCTTTCAATTCGGTCAAAGACTTTGTTCCCGGCATTTCGGTGGACTGGAAACGGATGATGGAGGGAGTTTTACTGTTGCGGTAATCCACTTTTTCAAAATATCCTTTTGTGCCCCAGCCCCGGAAGGAGTGATGACCGAATTCCGCACGGATCCTGCCGTCGCAGCGGCTGCGCAAAAGCCGGATGGTAACTCCGCTTTCCGTCTGGAAAAGAGCTGCCTGCATATCATCTGCCGGTGCGGAAGGCGTTACATGGGATCCGGTACCCAGACAAATGGCATAACGCAGATCTTCTTTTACAAAACGCAGGAAAGGACCGAGAGAGTGGGTACAGTATCTTATGGCAGGAAATACTCTTCTCCAATCGCTGTGGGCAAGAATGGGATCATCATCTCTGAAAGGCGTCATACTTCCTCCTACATATTCACATTCCAGATAGAAGGGGTCCCCCATAAGACCTCTTTCAAAAAGTGCCACAAAGGTATTGACAAAACCGGCATAGTTGGGGTTTGCCCCGGTCATCAGACCCGCCTTGGATTTCTGTTCCGCTTCCCACAGAGCTTTGGCTTCACCCAGAGAGGCAACAGAAGGAATATCGGAAAATACAGCAATATCTTTTTCCAATGCTTTGATACAGAATTTTGCATGGACATCTGCACCGGTTTCCACCATGACAAGGTCAAGTTCTTTGCCATGTTCTTCCAGAAGCTGATCGTAGGAGGTATAAAATTTTGTACCCGGAAGCACATCTTTCATGGGGCGGTCAACAAGATACTGTTGTTTCTCCCACAGTTCTGCATCCAGATCACAGGCTGCAAGTACCTGTACATTATCAAATCCTTCTTTGGCAAGTTTCACCATCAAACGGCCTCTGTGCCCAAGACCAACTACTGCAATTTTCAGTTGTTTCATATTTTTTCCTTTCCGTTGATACTCATAAATATACTATACTGTTCAGGATAAATAGTTTCAAAGAACGGAGAAGAAATAAAATAAATAGATCTCTTCAAAAAGATATTATTTTTCTCTATTTATACGATTAAAATAAAGAAATATATTCTTTTTATGTTTTTATTATTTGCATCCGGTAAAAGAGATGATAAAGTAAATATAACAGGAGAAAAAATATGCTGAATATCCAACACAATAAACCGTTATACAGAGAAAATTATTTTTTCCGTGCCAGAGATCTGGCCGTAAGGAATGATTCTTTTCATATTTATACATATTTTGAATCTGAATACAAACCTTTGTTTTCCAGCACAAGTTCGGAAGACAGTTTCTTTTATAACCTTTTTTCAGTACTGGAAGGGGCTTTGGAGTACACTTCACCGGAGGGGGAAAAATATATTCTGACGCCGGGCAGTATCGTACTTTCCTCCCTCAGAAAAGGCAGCTGTTACCGGACGATCGGGAAAATCCCCTGTAAAAGAAAATGTTTTCTTATTTTCAAAACAACATTTACCAGAAAACTTTTTTCCTGTTTTTTCCCGGATGAGAAGTTTTGTATTTTCTCCCCGCCGGAAAAGGCGGCAATTCTTATTCAAAAATTGCAGGAAGAGTTCTGCCGGACTGATTTTGAAGAAGAGCAGGTACATCTTCTGGGGCTTATTACAGAACTTCTGGAAATATTGCGAACATCCTTTAATGAAAAGGAGCTGCCGGAAAATTTTTTAAAAATTCTTTCTTTCGTGGAATCCAGATTATATGATCCGGACTTGAAACGGAAAAGCATTGCGGCGGAGGCGTCCATAAGTTTAAGTACGCTTGACAGACTGTTTCTCAAACATATCCATAAAAGCGTTTCGCAATACATTTTGGAAAAACGCTTTGCAAAAGTGGAAAATCTCCTTGCCCTTTCCGGTGTAAGGATTAAAGAGATCGCTTCCGGTACAGGCTTTGCCAGTGCCATCCACATGAATTTCCTTTTCAGAAAAAAATATGGCATGACTCCTGTTCAATACAGGAAAAAACTTTTTCTTTCCAGTTCCCCGTATCTGCAAGTGGAATAATCAGAACAGCACTGTACCAATTTATCTCATCATTTATCTTTTTCATATACCGGGATGACGGCAAGATAGGTACAGGGAGTATCCCCGTAACACTCCATGGAGTGTTCCTCCCCGGAACGGCAGATGGTGGAATCCCCGGGGGAAAGGATCACCCATTCACCGTTATCAAAGGCTTTTGCCTGCCCGGAAAGAATATAAAAGATCTCCTCTTCCCCGGTATGGGAATGACGTCCCACCGAACAACCGGGATTTAATGTGATGCGGGAAAACATCCGGCAGGAGGAATACATCTCCTCATTGGAATTTTTCTTCCAGATATGTTCAAATTTTACAGTACCCTCTCCGCCCTTCATATTTTCCCGTAACTCAAGTGTGTAATCCTGTTCTTTTCTGTGCATGATCTTCTCCTTTGCTGTTTTTTTTCCTGTAATATACCTTATGCAGGGGAATTTTTCAATCCTCCGGCAGGGAAAGACTTGATTTTTACCGCAGGCAGTATATATTTTAATACATAAAAGAGTGATTTATGGAAAGAGAGGGGGATGATCCTATGAAATGCCATATCTGCGGCAGAGAAAATGCCTCAATACATATACGCGAAATCAGAGACGGCGAAAGAAAATCCTACTACATCTGCAAAGAATGTGCCGCAAAACAAAGCGGTGCCGGAGATATTATGGGGCTGGCACAGATGATTTATAAACTTACCTCCGGCCTTTCCGGAATGGGAAAAAACGATAAAAAAGAGAAGCCCCCCGCCGCCGGAAAAAAAGATCCGTTTTCCATGGATATGGGAATCGGCGGGATCATAGAACTTTTCCAGGATAAAGATCACCCTCTCTTTCCCTCTCCCGGAGAGCAGAAAAAAGAAGATACAGAAAAATTATTGCGCTGTCCCTTCTGCGGCTGGGGGACAGAACAGCTGAAAAAGACCGGACATCTGGGGTGTCCGGAATGTTATCAGGTCTTTGCGGAAATACTGAAAGAAAAACGTTCCGGAAAATATAAGACATCCCCCCATATCGGAAAACATCCGGGAAATCTTGCTCCGGAACTCCTTCAGGAGATCGAAGAGGAACAGAAAATACGGCTTTTCCTGCGGGAAAAGGAAGAATTGCTTGCCCGTATGAAAAGTGATATCCAATCGGCTGTAGCGCATGAAGACTATGAGAAAGCGGCACTTCTGCGCGATCAGATCCGGGAACTGGAAAAGGAACTCACAGGTATTGTTTTTCCTGTAAGGGAAGAGGAAAATAAAAATTCCTCCCTCAAAGGCAAAACAGAAAAAAAAGGCGGAAAAAAAGGAAAAAACTCTCCTTCCGCCAATGGTAAATGACGAAAAAATATACAGGATGATATGGCATGACAAATCCCTTTGTTGAAGAACTTTTCCGCAAGGAAGCGTGTTTTCTCACTCCGGTTTCCCGCAAAAAAATACTTCCGGATGATCCCTTTCATCCTGTGGTGATAAGCAGCCGGATCCGGCTTGCCCGCAATCTGAAAGGAAGATTCTTTCCGGCAAGGGCGGATGATCCCTCCCTTCTGGAATTCAGGGATACAGCTTTGCGTGCCTGCCGTTCTGCCGCCAAAGAGATGGGCTTTTCCCCATGGGAGTGTCACGTCGGGGAATTATCCCTGCCCGACCGGGAATTTTTACTGGAAAGACATTTAATCAGCAGGGAATTTCTCAGTCCCCGTACCGGAGCAGCTTTACTTGCAAATCCCCGGTATGGTACATTTGTCATGCTCAACGAGGAAGATCACATGCGTCTTCAAACCCTGGGTGCCGGAATGTGTCTTCCGGAACTGTGGAAAAGACTCAATACCCTTGATGACCTTATTTCCACAAGAACAGAATATGCTTATGATCCTGCCACCGGATATCTTACCACTTCTCCAGCCAATGCAGGAACAGGGATGCATGCTTCCCTGATCCTTCACCTCCCCGGTCTTACCATTTCCGGTCAGATGCAGGCAGTGAAAAACGGGGCGGAAAAACTCTCCTGTTCCATCAGGGGGTTCTACGGGGAAGGCAGCAATCCGGAAGGTAATTTCTATCAGCTTTCCAAACTGGGAACTACCGGGGAGACGGAGGAAGCAGTTCTTCAAACACTGGAAAAGATCGCAGGGAAAATTTGCAGACATGAGAAAAAAACAAGATCATATCTTCTTGAACATAAAAGAGATTTTCTTCTTAATTACATCGGGAGAAGTTATGCTCTTGCAAAATACTCCTACATTCTGAAGTGGGAAGATGCGGTCAATTCTCTTTCCGGGATCCTTCTGGGGGTGAATATGGGATTCTTTCCCTCTTTACAGGCAAAGGAGATCATGACTCTTCTTCTGCTTTCCGGCAAAGCTCATTTGCAGAAATATAAAAATACCGTTCTTTCCGGAGAAGAGCCGGATACTTTCCGGGCGACTCTCATCCGTTCCCGTTTGCAGGAGAATTCAGGAAAAAACTCTTCAGCCCGTAAAAATACAAAAAAGAAAACAACGTAAGAACCGGAGGGGAAAATGGAACTTTTTTACGGTTACGGTCTTACGGTACTTGAAACAGTTTTCATTCTTACCGGTCTGTTGATCCTTCACAATCTGCGGAAACTTCTCGGACATGCCCCATTGTATTTCGCCATGGGGATGCTTGTCATTTTCACCCAGTTTGTGGGGGCAAGCGGACTTCTTCTCAATACAGGCATCCCCGCACTGGACTTTCATATTTCCTCAGCCGTTCTCACCATACCGTTTCTGGCTCTGCTGATCGTGGTATATGTGGAAGACGGAACACTGGAGGCACAGAGACTGATCATCGGACTTTTGCTCTCTTTCGTATTCTATCTGTATCTGGCATCCGTTACCAATGTACAGTGTTCCTGGCCGGGATATGTGATCTCACAGGGCCCGGGGACAGATACTTTTTCCTATCTTCTCCGCAACAGTATGAAACTCCTCGCCGCAACAGCCATTGCCTCCAGCGTGGATCTTCTTGTTCTTCCTATATTTTACCAGAGACTCATCAATTTGAAATGCGCCCAGTTTTTCTGTATTACCGGCAGTCTGCTCGCCGTACAGATCATTGACCACATCCTCTTTACCACCATCGCTTTCTGGGGATCTGCCCAGTGGTGGAAAGTAATCGGTTTTTCCTATGTGACCAGAGGGGTATTTGTCATTCTCATCAGCATCCCCACTACGATCTATCTCAAACGTTCCATACGGGAAAATCCCGGGGAAAGCCGCCGTACTCTTGATATTATTCTGGCATTCTTCGGTGCTTACGGCAAATCCAAACAACTGGAACGCTCCCTGCGGGAAAGTGAAGAAAGATATAAACTTCTTGTACAGAACGCAAGCGATATGATCCTTATCATGGATCAATCCTGGCATATTCTGGACTGCAATAAAGCAGCTTTAAAATGTCTGGGCCTGGAGAAGGTTTCCGATGCTCACAATTATACATTTCTGAAACTTGCCGGAATCCCTGAAAACGGAAATGAAAAATTTCCGGAGGAGGTCATCAATACTTCCGCTTCCGTACACAATACAAGCATTACCATTCCCGCCAATGGCAGACAGGTGGACATCAGTATCAATGTGATCAATTACAATGATTCCACTCTGATCATCCTTCTGGGCAGGGATGTGACAGAACGGAAAAAACTGGAACAGGAAAAAGAGGACTGGAATCACAGAATGACACACGTTCAGCGTCTGGAAGCAGTAGGACGTCTTGCCGGAGGGATCGCCCATGACTTCAATAACTACCTCCATGCCATTCAGGGACATCTGGATATTATTCGTTATATGCACGAGGTCAATGATAAAGATGTGGAACGCAATTTGGAAAAAATCGACAATATCACCCAGCTTGCCGCTAAACTGACCTCCCAGATGCTCTCCTTTGCAAGAAAGGCAAATTACCAGCTTGTAAAGGTGGAATTAAGGGAACTTGCCGAACACTGTTCCAACCTTTTCCTCCCCGGTTCTGCCGGAATATCCTTCCGGCTTGCAGATGACGGAACGAAACATTTTGTTACCGCAGATACCATTCAGCTTCAGCAGGTTTTGATGAACCTTATGATCAATGCCAAGGATGCCATGAAAAACAATCCTGATGCGGAAAAGATCCTGGAGATCTATATCGGCAGTCCGAAACAGGCAGGGATCGCACTGGAACCGCCACCGGACGTCAAAATGACAAAAAACGGAAAATATGCCGTCATCCGGGTGATGGATCACGGTCCCGGTATTGATGAAAAAGTCATGCACAGGATCTTTGAACCCTTCTTCACCACCAAACCTGTGGGAGAAGGTACCGGCATGGGGCTGGCAATGGCATACGGTACTCTCATCACCCACAATGGCTGGATCCAGTGCTGCAACATCCCCGGTGCCGGAGCGGCATTTGATGTGGTGCTTCCGGAAACTCCGGAAAATAAGGGATGACGGTTCAGTATCTCGTTCCCATAAGGTCGCAGCCGGTAAGATGGCTTGTATCATTCCAGCAGATCATCCGCCAGTGATCGGTACGGTAAACAAATCTGCAAATAGATGTATTATCCACCTGGGGCAGTTCTGCAAATGTATTATGCAGCCCCATAAACACATGAAACATCTTGCGGATGGCTCCGCCGTGAGAAACGATCAGGATCTTTCCTTCCGTATGGTTCTGCGTAAGATCTTTCACAAAACCGTTCACCCGCATAAGGATATCATTGGAACTCTCGCCGTTGGGAACCTTTGAATCCGGATCATTGATGGTGGCACGGAATCCTCCCGGACTCATCTTTTCGATCTCGGCAACCGTTTTCCCCTGCCAGTCCCCCAGAAGCCATTCCCGCAATCTTCTGTCCGGCACGATCTCAAGACCGGGAACGATGGTTTCTGCCGTCACCATCGCCCGGGAAAGGTCACTGGAATAGGCTTTGGTAAAATTCTCCTCTTTCAGACGCTCCGCCACAAGCTGTGCCTGCTTTATACCGTTTTCATTCAGGGGAATATCAGTCTGTCCCTGAATGGTATTGGTAAGATTGTAATCGGTTTCCCCGTGCCGGACTATAACGATTTCAAAACTCATATATTTTCTCCTTTTATAGATTTTACATTCTGTATGATGATGAAAATTGCACAATACTCATAAGAACAAGAGGGATCAGCATACCATGGATCCCGCCGTACCCTGCCGCCGCAATCAGAAGAAATACCGCAGGAAGAGCAAGAAACAGCATCAGGAGAAGAAGCGGGATCTCCCTGACGCTCATCCCCTTCAGGCTGTTATAGAAAATACAGGAATTGGCAATACTTGCGGCAAGAAGCAGCAACAGGACAATACACTGCATCCCCTGCGGCAAAACTGAAGAACTTATACCGGATACAAATTTTTCCCCTCCACCCTGATATACCACCAGAACAAACAGGGGTGCAAGGATGGAGGGCAGGGAACAGTAAAAAAATCTTCTGCCGGAAAAGATACCGGGATCCCCCTTATACTTTTCCGCAAGGAAAAGCACCACGGAAATGAATATACACAGAAGCGGCACAAGAAACACAGAACAAACGATCGTTCCTTTGTCCCATTTTCCCGGAGAAGCCATAAATACACATGCAGGAAGCCCTGCAAGAAAAAAGCACTCTTCAAAAAAATGAAAAAGCCGTTTTCTCTTTTCCCCCGGCGAACAGAAATAACGCAATATAAAGTAAAACAGGATCAATCCCGCCCAGCAATAATAAAAATACTGATGGTAAAATTCTGTCCACAGCCGGAAAAGATACCATATATCCCCCGTGAGTCCTTCATGATACTTTTCCCTGAATACCCAGGGGAAAGGCACATTATTCCCTGAGGAGGAAAGGACGCTGTCAGAAGAAGCCTTCAATGTCCTGCTCATGGGCAGCCCGGAAGTGAAAATACTTAAAAAACTTTCCGGAAAGGGAGAATTTTCCTCACCGGTAAAGGCAAGAAGATTTTTTTCAAGTTTTTCCGGATCGGTCACCGGAACTCTGTCGGAAGCAAGCAGCATCCGGGGAAAAGCCACCGGCAGAACATTTTTATAAATCAGACAAAGCTGCGGAGCGACATGATCAATGATCTGCTGATAATGGTCGGATTTCATATTGGGGAGCAGCAGAATAAAAATTCCCCCCGGTACAAGTTTCTCCTTAAGCGGAAAAAGATGCCGGTATGTCAGAAACGCATCAGAAGGAAAGGAAACCGTACGGGGAACAGCAATAACGATATGTGCTTTGCCTTTTTCCCTGTTTTCTTCTTCATATAAAAATTTTTCCGGAATATTCCGGAAGAACTGTTTTTTGCTGAAAAGTCCGGCATCAACGGTAAAAGTGCCGGGAAAATTGATCTGCATGAGTTTTTCCCCCATGGGACAGCGGGGGGTGATATATACATCAGGCGGTCTGTCAAATTGTCCCGCCCCTATGGCACAGGCAAAGAAATATTCTGCCGGAACATGATCTTTTACATCCGGATAATAACGGGGTAAGAAATAACAACAGAAAAAAAGCAGCAGGGAAAATATAAGAATAAGTCCACATGTAAAGAATAAAAAGGCAGAGTTGCGGGAACGGGAAACTTCTTTCTGCAAAAATTTTTCCTCTCCGGGCTGTATTTTCTGTTGATTCAGCATCATATAAATAAATCGGATTATGAGATGATTTCAAAAAAAAGCGGCAGGGGTCTGACACCGCTGCCGCTGTAAGTCAAATATCAGCTTACTGGATATTACTCAGTGTGATCACCGTACCGGCTTTCAATTCACCGGATGCGGGAAGGGAAGCATTGTCTTTACGGAGAAGTTCTGCTGTGGTCTGATATTTTGCAGCAAAATTTTCCAGAGTTGTTGCTTCAGCAAGTGTGATCTGTACTTTTCCGTCAGGAGTGGTCACTACTTTATCCACTTTGGCGGAACTGCTTTCATCACTGCTGAGAATATCATTGGTTTCAGCAGGAGCCTCACTGATAACAGGCTTTTCGGCCGCAGGAGCAGCCTTTTCCGCAGGAGCGGCGGGGACAGCGGCTTCTTCAGGACTCTTGATCTCTTTGAAAAGATCATCATCGGGAGCTGCCACATCATCTGTTGCAGGAACAACTTTCTTTGCTTCTTCCTTTACAGGAATTTCTTCCTTTACCGCAGCTTTCTTCACATTTTTCTTATCAGCTTTCTTTGCAACCTTTTTTCCGGCGGGAGCAGGAACAGCAGCAACAGCACCTTCCTCTTTACCGGCACCGGCAGCAATATTGAGTTTCTGCCCGACTTTCAATCTGGCGGAATCCACTCCGGGGTTGGCGGCAACCATATCGGCAACCGTAACACCGTACTGTCTGGCGATGGTGGTGAAGTTTTCCCTTGCTTTTACTTTATGGATACCATCGGCAGGAATGGCTGCACCTTTACGTTTCCCCGCTTTTTTGCCTTTGGCGGCAGGATTTTTCACATCCTTCAGATTTGCAGAAACTTTATCTGCGGAAGCGGTGGGAGGGATCAGGAGTACCTGTTTGGGATGGATCACATTCTTTTTGAGGTTGTTGTACTCTTTCAAAGTTCTGATCTTCAAACCGAAACGGTAGGCAATACGGGAAAGGCTGTCACCTTTTTTCACAACATATCTGATCTCTTCCTTGCGGACTTCCACCTTACGGGGAGCCTTGCGGATCTTTTTGGGAGCAACAGGCTTTTTGGGGGTCACAGCAGGAGGGGGCAGTACAGGAAGCGGGTCCTGAATTGCGGGGACAGCAGGTGTGGAAAGATCTGCGGGAGGAGCGGGAAGAACGGTATCCGTTTTGGGGACATCCACTCTTTCAGGATCCTTTTCCACCGGCTGAATATACACGCCGGGAGGCATGGGTTCCCATTCCGGCTGACAACCGGTGAAAAGAACAGTACTGCCGGAAACGGCAGCAAGTACGGTAATTGTGGTGAAAAGTTTTGTGTTCACAGCTTCCTCCTCCAGATTTTCTTATTGTATATTTATGTTGTTTTTTCTTCAGTTTCTCTTTTCAGCGGAAAGTACCGCAAAAAATTTTTTATATAATAAAAGTAAATCACATCCTGCAATTTTTCAATATCCTTTTCAAGAAATATTTGAAAAACTTTCCGCACCAGCCGTTTTTCCACAGCTCATCCGGCTTTTCTGACGATACCGAACCAGCCGTAGATCAGAAAAACGACCGTCGGCCCCAGTCCGCCGACGATGGGGGGAACGATCCCGTTTTTCCCCATGATCATAAAGATCTCTGTCAATACCTGATATGCCACCACGATCCCCACAGCAACCACAATGGAAAGAAAGATCCCGCTTCTTTCATTTTTAGCCGCAAGGGGCAGCGCAAGAAACACACAGAGGAAACATACCGTGGGGAATGCCAGACGGTAATACAGAAAGGTCTGATACATGATCCGCAGAGATGGCACCATGGTTTTGTTATCCCCCAGCATGTGTGCCAGCACTTTCAGAGGCAGTTCCTCCGGCGGCTTCACCGCATTGGCTATATCACCGGGACTTTCCGGGATCTCGGAAGAAGAAATAACAAGCCGTTCATGCTTTTCCGGTGTTCCGGCAAGCCGGAGTTTATGATTGTAGGGAGTCCGTACCGCTTTCGTAAAGATCCAGCCCTCCGCCGGATCAAAACTTGCGGTTTTTGCCCGGATATCCCAATCCAGCAATTTGGTACCGCTTTCAGAAAAAATATATTTTTTAAGTACGACATCTTTATGAAGTCCGTCGGTAGTGAAATCCTGAAACAGCCAGTCCCGCATTTTATCCACACTGCGGTATTGCAGCATGGTGAACTGGTGCTTGTCATAATTGGGATCCTCCGCTTTTTTCCGCAGATAGGTGGCACGTTCCATCGTATAGGGAATGATCTGTTCATTGAACCAGAAAGTAAGAAGCATCACCAGAAACCCCATGACATACATGGAAAAACCGCATCGCAGAAGGGACATCCCGGAAGAACGCATAGCGGCGATCTCATTGTTTCTGCCGAAGTTGGCAAAAGTGTACATACAGGCAAGAAGGATGGATATGGGCAGAACAAAACGGATATTCTGGGGCATTTTCAGAAGAAAATACTGGATCGTAACGCCGATGGTGGCATGATCGCTGTCCAGAAAATCACTGAGGTCGTTGAAAATATCGCCGATAAGGAACAGAAGAAGAAAAGCAAAGATCAGAATGGAAAAGGGAGTAAGAAATTCCCGCAGGACGTACAGATCGAGAGTAGGCAGAAATACAAAAGTACGTTTTGCCTGCTCATCCTGGTATTTTTTCAAAAGTTCTTTTTGCGTCATCTTCATATCTGCACCTTATGTAAATATTGTTTTTCCGGATCATTTTCAGGGAAGACGCCTGAAAGCCTCCAGAATAACGGCGGAAGTTTCCTCCCAGCCGAGACAACCGTCTGTAACGGAAAGTCCGGTTGTGTCGGACGTTCTCTCTTCCACACTCTGTTTTCCTGTTTTGAGATAACTTTCCAGCATGACCCCGGAAAGTGCCTTCTGACCGGCAGAGATCTGTTCCACCACATCTTTCAGAACCGCTTCCTGTTTCAACGGATCTTTTCTTGAGTTTCCATGACTGCAATCCACCACAATGGAGGGAATCAACTGCTGCTTCCGCATCAGTTCCACAGTATAGGCAACGTTTTCCGATCCGTAGTTGGGGGTCTGGGAACTCCCTCGCAGCACAACGTGACAGAAATGATTTCCTTTTGTGGAAAACACCCCGGTCCTTCCGTCATTGCTGATCCCCAGAAATGAGTGACGGGATTTTGCAGTGAGGATGGCATCCACCGCCACACTGATGGCTCCGTCTGTGGCATTCTTGAATCCCACGGGCATGGATAAACCGCTGGCAAGCTGTCTGTGGGTCTGGGATTCCACAGTTCTTGCCCCGATCGCCGCCCAGGAGATAAGGTCGGAAAGATACTGGGGGATGAGGGGATCAAGGAATTCTGTAGCGGAAGGCAGGGAAAGATCCACAAGTTTCAGCAGAAGTTTCCGGCTTTCGCGCAATCCTTTTTCCATATTGAAAGTATTGTCCAGAAAAGGATCGTACACAAACCCTTTCCATCCCAGTGTGGTGCGGGGCTTTTCAAAGTAAGTACGCATGACAAGAAGCATTTTATCTGCCACTTTCTCTGAAAGAAGGGCAAGACGCTCTGCATACTCCTCCGCCGCCGCAGGATCATCCACAGAACAGGGGCCTGCGATCACCAGAATACGGGGATCTTTTCTTGTTACAATGTTTCTCACCGCTTCCCGGAAGGAACATACTTTATCAGCCTGTTCCGCAGAAAGTGGCAATTCCGCATGGATCTCCGCAGGAGTGGGGATCGTGTAGGAACTTTCAATATTGACGTCAAAGGTCAGGTTATTCATCTTGTGTACTTTCCGAACTCAAAACTTATTTGGAAAACTCCTGAAGCACTCCATCCAGACGGATGGTCTTCTGGGTGCCGTCTGCCATATTTTTCAATACACCTTCCCCGGAAGCAAGTTCATTTTCACCGAGGATCAGTACATTGGCAGCTTTCAGGCGGTCAGCAGCACGCATCTGGGATTTCATACTCTTTTCCTCCGGTTCCAGCATGGTGTGGATCCCGGCGGAACGCAGAGTATCAGCCAGCCGGATATTGTAGCGCAAAGCCTCTTTCCCCAGGGAAACCAGATAGACAAGAGGTCTTTCCGGTTCAACAGGAGCAATTTTATTGTATTCTCTTGCCATAAGCAGTCTTTCCACACCGGCGGCAAATCCCACACCTGCAATGGGACGGTTCTGCCCGGGAACGGCAAGCTCATAGCGACCGCCTCCGGCAATGGCACTCTGACCGCCGAGTCCGGGGTGAGTAAGTTCAAAAACCGTATGCACATAGTAGTCCAAACCTCTCACCAGTCTGGGTTCCACTTTGAAAGGGATCTCCAGATCGGTAAGGATATCGCATACTTCGTTGAAATAATCTCTGGAAGATGCCCCGAAAAGACTTGCTGCATCGGGAGCTGCTTCAATATGCTTCTGGCACTGGGGCTGTTTGCAGTCCAATATACGCCATACATTGCGGCTCAAACGTTCACGGCAGTCCTCGCACATAGAGTCAATAACAGGAGCAAAGTGTTCCCGCAATGCGTCTTCTGCCGGTTTTCTGTCTTCTTTCACCCCTCTGGTATTCAAAAGGATCTGATAACCGCCCGCCCCGACACTGTCCAGAAGACGGGCGATAAGGGTGATGGATTCTGCATCCAGAGCAGGAGCGATCCTTCCGGCATTTTCCACACCGATCTGATGGAACTGGCGTCTTCTGCCGGCAGAGGGACGTTCCCCGCGGAACATGGGGCCAATGTAGAATACACGGGATTCCACCCCATTCATCGCTTCTGTTCCGGAAAGGGCGCGCATGACCCCGGCAGTCCCTTCGGGACGCAGAGTAAGACTTCTGCCGCCTCTGTCCTCAAAGGTGTACATCTCTTTTTTCACCACTTCCGTTTCATCACCCAGTCCACGCTGGAAAACTTCGGTATATTCAAAAACAGGAGTACGGATCTCACCATAACCGAAACATCTGAACACTTCTCTGGCTCTGTTTTCCAAATCCAGCCAGGAAGCACTTTCTTCCGGGAATATATCCCCTGTTCCCGGAGGGGGTGCAGAATTTTTTGCCATGATCTTGGGCTTTCTCTTTCCGAACGTTATTACAAGTTCCAAATTTCCGGTATTCCGCCGGCACTGTTTTTACAAAGATCTGTTCCATACAGAAAGTACACAGATACATCCCGGAAAAATCTCTGTAATGTCATTTATAAACAATATAGCATATTTTTTCTTCTTTTCAACTTTTTTCCACGCAAATATGGTCACGAACTACAGATATCCCATAATTTTGTAAAAATGGCATATTTTTACAAAATTATGTGCGTAAAGAAATCTGCTTTTAAAAAAGTGATTTTGTCAGATTTTTTCAAAAATACTTCTTTATCCTGTTTTGTGCA
>JAZKZE010000146.1:0-23048 GCA_045612485.1 Victivallales bacterium
CGGTGCTGTGGTTTCCAGCGGACTTGTCAATGTCTATTCCGGCGGAAAACTCATTTCCGGCGGGGACGTACTTTCCAATGTTGCACTCAGCAGCACCTGCAGCATGATGATCTCCGGCGGCGGTGTGGCAAGCACAACGAATGCAGTCAATGCCTTCATCCATATTTCCAGCGGCGGTTTTGCCAATTCCACTACAGCACGCAATACCATCATCCATGTTTCTGCCGGAGGTTCCGCAGAAAATACCATTCTTTCCGCCGGAGGTTCCATGCGTCTGCAAAGCGGTACGGTTACTGAAAATACCACCGTATATTCCGGCGGCTGTCTCTGGCTGGAAGAAGGCAGTACAGCAGCAGGTACTCTGGATATTACCAAAGGTGCCGATGTTTATACCTTCAGCGGTTCCGTCATCCACTGGGATATTACAGAACGTTCTGATGCTGATAAGGCTTTGCTGAGCGATCTTTCCCTTGTCAGAGGCTATGCAGCCTATACCGTTACAGTTTCCGCAGATCAGGCAGAAGGTTCCTACGCCCTCGCTGACGGTGCGGCTCTTTTCACAGGCTCAGTTTCCATCTGTGCCGACGGTACATGTTACGGAGATGTTTACACCGGGGAAAGCATCAATATCGGCAATATGAGTTACACTCTCTCCAACCTCGACGGACAGCTTCAACTCAAAGTTACCGAAAGCACCACACCGGGTCCCGACGATGATGATCCGGCAATAAGCGGAATCGTTTCCGCAGGTAAACTGCTGGAACTCGGCATCAATGAAAAGGGCCGTGATCTTCAGGTGGACGGCGGTACAGTTGTGGTATTCAGCAAGGGTTCCGTCAGCAGTACCACCATCAATGATTACGGAAATGTGATCCTCTCCAAAGGCGGTACAGCTGTGGATACCATCATCAATTCCGGCGGAGGCCTGCATATCTACGACGGAGCAAAGGCAAGCAACACCACTGTCAACCGGAGCGGCTATCTGGGTGTGGGTCTCGGAGCGGATGTTTACAACACCACCATCGGCTATGCCGGGGAACTTACCGTATGGAGCGGAGGAACCGCCCGGAACAATACCATCCTTGATAAAGGCGCCATCATCCTCTCTTCCGGTGCTGTTGCAGATAAATCTGTTATCAGTTCCGGCGGCGGACTTCACGTTTACAAGGGAGCGGAAACAAGCAATACCACCATCAATGCCGGCGGTTTCCTTGGTATCGGTTCCGGTGCATCCGCAATGAAAACGGTCATTGATTCCAGCGGACAACTCACTGTCTGGGGCGGCGGTCACGCCAACAGCAATACGGTCAGGTCCTACGGCATATTCGTACTTTCCAAGGGGGCAGTTGCCACAGATACCAACATTGAAACAGAAGCAGCCATGCACATATATTCCGGAGCAAGTGCCAGTTTCACTGCGGTAAGAAGCAATGCGGAACTCAACGTGGGAGGCGGTGCACATGTTTACGGTACGCTGGTGGATTCCAATGGTAAACTTACCGTATGGGCTGGCGGTACAGCGGATAACAATACAGTAAATGAAAGAGGAGCGATCACCCTTCTGAACTTTGCCTCCGCAAGTAAAACCACCATCAACTCCAGCGGTGCAATGCATGTTTACTCCGGTGCTGTCGTAAGCGATACAACGATCAAACATGACGGGTATCTGGGTATCGGCAGCGGTGCAGAGGCGTATGATACCCTTATTGACTATGCCGGAGAACTCACCGTTTGGGGCGGAGGTACAGCCGAAAAGAATACCATCAATGAATATGGTGCACTCATTCTCTCCTCCGGTGCCATTGCCAATGAAACTATGATCAATGCCGCAGGAGGTCTGCATATCTACGACGGAGCAAAGGCATATTCCACCATTCTTGCGGATGATGCCTCCCTGGGTATCGGTTCCGGTGGTTATATCAACGGCATGAAGCAGTCCCGTAAAGGAAGCATAACGTTCTATGACGGGGCGATTCTTGACGGATGGAATGATCTGGGCGGAAATGTCTATACTTCCGGCACTGTGGATGCGGAAGGAGCATACGTCAACTTTGAGCTGGAATTCCGTTCCAATGATCAGAGTGTCATTCTGGATGACATCTGTCATCTCACCGATGTGGGAAGATATTCCGTAGAAGTTTCCACCAGACAGACTGCCGGGACATACGCTCTGGCAGGTGGAGCATGGAACTTTGACGGAGATCTTACACTCTATGTGGGAGATGGTAACGATATCGGTCAGCTTTCCGCAGGCGGTGATTCCATTGAATACAATGGGAAATCCTATTCCCTCTGGATCGATAACGGTATTCTTTCCCTCCATATCGGATAATAATCCGGCATACAAAAATCCAAAAGGCTGCTGCTTGATAAAATAAGCAGCAGCCTTTTTCTTTCAGAAGAAAAGGAATATAACCCCGGGTTCCTCCGTTTTTACTGAATTTTCCGGCAGTATTCAAGGAATATCCGGGCAATACCATCGGCAGTACCGGGAGAAATAAGATTGTCGGTCACAGCAAAATTTTCCCGGAGAAGAGTACCTGCCTTTTCTATGGCAATTTCCGGTTCTTTGCGTAAAAGGTCTTTCATAAATGCGGTATATGTGTAACAGGTCTCTTCAGAAGCATCAAGGAATTTTCCAATCTCTTCCCCTTCCACTTCATCACCGAACCCATCGGTCTTATGGGAAAAAATCACCCTTTTCACCCTCCCCGCCTCATAGAGGTGCCTTATCTTTCTTATGCTTTCCGGATAGGCGGCAGGATCATGGATCAATGCCACTCCGGCAAAGCCGGATCCCCTCCCCTCAATGGAATCGCCGATGATAAGGGTGGAAGAACTTTCCTCAAGGATACAGACAGAATCCGCAGAATGTCCGGGCGTGAAAAATATAGTGCAACCCCCAATCGTTTCCCCGTCGGAAAAATATTGCACCTTCTCTGCAAGTTCTTTTACATGGCGCGCACCTCCCCCGGCAGGATGAATACATACTTTTGCTGAACTCTCCTTCACGATCTTTTCATTGCCCTCCACATGATCGCTGTGGGAATGGGTATTGAATACAAGATCAATATCCTTCAAATTCAGTCCTTCTTTTTTCAACGCCTCTTCAAGAAAAGGGGAAATACTTTCCTCAAAAGCTGTATCAATGAGAATAGTCTTCTCCCCTTTGACAAGAGTCATGCAGCAATAGGACATTGCCCACGGGTAGCGGATGGGGATGATTTTCGTTTCTTTCATCTGGATTCCTTTACAGGGTTAAAGCGGAAAGATATACACATTTTCTTCCATCGTATTCTTTTTCGGGATAGAAGCAAGAAGTTCCTTTTTCCGCCCCTTGTTTTCCCGGAAAAGTTTAATATGATCCTCTTCAAAATTCATATATATTTTATATTGAAAACACTCTATGACAGCTTCTTTGAGTTCCCGGGAGCTGAAACGGAAGGAAGTAAAAGGATCATCCTCATTTTCAAAAGTCCGGTTTACACCTTTTTCCGCAGCTACTTTCCGGCGTAATTCTCCGGCAATTCTGGCGTGCCGGGAACTTTCCGGCATGATCAGAAGCGGAATCTTCAACGTACTGAAAAGATATTTGAGCGATCCCACATCCCTGCTTCTCACACTTCCGGAAACAAGGGTATTGATCTTTTTGTGTCCCCTCGCCCGCAGATAGGAAGATGCCGCCATCACCGTTTCAAAATCTGCCGCATCCATGAGAAAGGCATATTCATATTCCGGAATACTTGCCATTATACATATTCTCTCTTCCCCTCCGCCCGTTATAACAAGGATCTCCGGCGGGGGCGGGAAAAGTTTCCCGGCAAAACAGAAACTCATCCCGATAAGCATTGCTGCAACAGAAAGCGTCAGAAAGGCTCTCTTTTTATCCCATAACAGGATAAAGAAACATAAGAGAAAAATACTCACAGAAACCCCATCCGGCCGGGGCAGAACCCAATCCGTATTTCCGGCGGCGATCTTTGGAATAGTAAGAAGCAGCTCTGTCAATACTTCAAGAACGTATGCTCCTATCTTCCCTGCCGGAGCAAAAAGACACCCCAATACTGCGCCAAGAAAAAATACCGGAAAACACAGCCATACAAGGGGAACAAAAAGAAAATTCACCATTACGGAAAAAGGTGTAATAAGCCCCTGATAAAAAAGCGTGAGAATACTGCTTGCCCCCCAGGCAGCACAGCAACCGGCAAAAATCTGAAAAAAAGTATATCTTTTTCGCAGGATATACCGTTTTTTCCAGGAAAGAAAACGATCCGGAACAAAGGAATATTTTTCATGGAGCAATTTTCCCCACAAAGCAATATTTTCCACAGCAAGAAGCAGGGCAAAGGTGGTAAGAAAGGAAAAGTGCATCCCGGCATCGGTAAACTGTACCGGATGAAGGATCATCAGAAGCACAAAGGCAAAAAAGAGGGAATTGACTGCGGATGAATTGAGAAACGCTCCTCTTGCAAAACAATATACACTGAGCATAAGCAATGCCCGCAATGCTGGCATATTCATCCCGGTCATCCACGCATAAAAAAGGGTCAGTAACGGGATGATGACCATCCGTATCTTAAAAGGGATACCGATACAAAGCAAAGTGACAAATGCAGCAAAAAAGCCTATATGCAGTCCGCTTACCGTAAGAATATGGATGGTTCCGGTGCGGATAAGATCGCTTTTGGTTTTCTTTTCCACATTCTGGGCGCAACCGAAAAGCAGAGCAGCTGCAAAAGAACGGTTTTTCTCCGGAAGAAAACAAAACACTTTTTCTGCAAAATGATTTCTCCATTCAAGAAGTCCCCCGGTAAAGGAAGATGTTGCAGAACTCTTTTCCACTTTATAAGCGTGTAAGATATAATGTACATACCGCTTTTCCAGCCAGGAACGGTAATCAAAAGCTCCCGGAAGAAGCGTGGAAGAGGGTCTTGCAAGCTGTCCCTCCACAAGAAGGATATCCCCATAGGAAAGCGGGGAAGAAAAGTTTTCAGGAAGTTTCAGAAGGATCCTGCCATTTATTTCCGTCATCCGTTGTGCCGGGGAATACGCCCCCAGAAGAAGTTTGGAATATATTCTTCCGGGATTGGGAAGAAGTTTTCCCTCACCGGACAAAGAAGCATCCTCCACCCTGACTGCGGCAATGATCCCGGTTCTTTCCCGGTTTCCGGTAAAAAGTTTTACAGGATCATTTTCCATTTTCTCCTGATAAATAAGAAAACTTCCCCAGACAAGCAATCCCGGCAAAGCAAATTTCCATACAGCATCCGGCAGAGAAAAAACGCATCCTGCAAGCAGAAGAGAAACTGCCGGAAACAGCATACGCGGGAAACAATATCCTTCAAAAAGGAACAGGGAAAGAAGTACACAAATAACACCGCAAGCCATTACGCCGCAGGGATACCTTCTGGCAAAGGAAGCCATTTTCTCCCGTAAGGAAAGAAAAACTTTCCGCATATTCTGCATACATTCTTTCAACGTATGCAAACTTACTCCTGATCTTTCTGAACAGGATCATAGTAAGTGATCTTGCCGTTATATTTATTTATACCGAGAGCATAGTAAACGCGTTCACCTTCCGCCTGGGTTTCAACAACTTCCGTTCCGGTATTTGTCCCTTCCTGCAAGGTAAGGAATACATTTTCCAGAAGCTGTCCATTGGGGCGGAAGATCATAATACGGCGGAACCCCACTTTGTCCGTGGCAAATTCGCCCAGATCATCCTTGTTCACAGCAAGCAACAGCCTGTCATCGTCTTCCGGAAGAGTCAGATCATCTTCATATTTTCCGGAAGAATAAGTACCTTTCGCGTTCCAGTTTTCTTTACTCACAAGATCATTTTTGGAAAAAGCAAAAGATACATTTTTACCACCGGTGATCCTTGTTGCCTCTTTTGAAAATATAACACCATTGCCCAGAGTCATCCAGTTTTCCCCGTCGATCCAGGAATCGAATACCCAGGAGGACTCATTATCTCTGGGATATACTACACAGGGACGGCAGGCACGGTTCCATAGAGACGCATCCAGTTTATCCATATTCTCCCCGTCATTGCTGTTACAGCTTGGAAAAATAATTGCCGTATAACAATTATTGGCAACAGCATAGGCTCTTGTCGCTTTGATCTTTCCGGCAAGATCATTAATGGAAGCAGTCATGGCGTTACCTTTTGTCAGCACATTGAAAGCGGGAAGACCGATGCCGAAAAGAATGGCGGCAAGGGCAACGACCACCAGAAGTTCCACCAAAGTATAGAAATGTTTTACAGGTCCTGTCTTTTTCATAAAATACTCTCCTTGCTTTATTACACCATACACCTATAATTATAACCGTTATGCGGAAAAAAGCAAATAAAAAAACTCATTTTTCAGGGATATTTTTTATAAAGTTTACAGGAAAGTGATTTTCAATACATTTTTTGTATTTTCATCCATTTGAGCAAGGGTACTGCGGCGTAATTTTCCAGCACATAAAATATTGCCGTCCGAATCGGAAAGAAGAGGACAGGAAACACGTTTTACTGCCGGGATCTTTGCATCGGAAAAAAGTTTTTTTACCAATACCGGAGTCCTTCTTCCAAAGGGGATCATTTTTTCCCCGCCCTGCCAGAAAGAATAGTACAGGGGGAAGGACAGTTTCTCCATATCAAAGTAAAAAGTATTCTCCTCTTTCAGAAAATTTCCGGAAGAAATTTTTTCCAGTTGAAGGGAAAAGTTTTCATTATTTACTTTCAGAACCTTTTTTTCCCCCAGTACATCTTCTGTACATAAAAGAACAGGCACATTTTCCGCCGGATTTTTTTTCTCCATAAAAAACAATCTCCCCATGGAAAAAACAAGGAAACAATTTTCCAGTGTACTTACAGGAAGGTAAATTGCCTCCCCGTTTTTCACTTCCCGGTTCTTCCGGCTGAGAAGAAGACACTCTCTCACCCGTTGCAGCATCATTCCATCCGGAATCACTTCTTTCCTGCTCTTTTCCGCAAGAAAATACCGTAAGACCCGGATAAGAACAGCATCATGCAAAGACTCCAAATCAGAAAGATGATACTCTTTTTCCCGGAAAGCACGGTAAAAATTTTCCGCATTTTCCTCAATGTAAGAAGCATCGCACAACAAATTTTTTGCCGCAGAAAGCAATCCTTTTTCCGCAAATGGGAAATTCCCGTAAATCTCCGGCAGGATCTGATTGCGCAGAAGATTTCTTTTGTAGTTATTTTCCAGATTGGTGGAATCCACACACCACTTATTCTCCCTGCATGCAAGAAGAAATCCTTCCAGCTCTTTTTTACTGCAACCGAGCAGCGGACGGAAGAAAACCATATTTTCTACATTGGAAAAATGCCGCAGAGAAACGATGCTTGTGGTATTACCGCCGCGGAACAACCGCAAAAACATATTTTCCACAACATCCCCCCCGTGATGCCCGGTAACGATATACTCTTTTTCCGGCTGGGAAATGATCTTTTTCCATGCGGTAAGTCTGGCTCTCCTTGCCGCTTCCTCATCCCCCTCCCCCGGCAATTTATTTGCCGGAACATTCAGGGAAATACACTGGAAGGGAATATTTTTTTCTTCACATTTTTTCCGGCAGAACTCCGCATCATTCAACGAATCCATCCCACGGAACCCATGTTCAAAGTGAACAGCTTTCAACTGAAAAGAAACAATATTGCGCCAATGGGAAAGAAAAAGAAGCAAAGCAAGGGAATCCGCCCCCCCGCTGAAAGAACAATATAAAACTTTTCCTTTTACTTTTTCCATAAAAGGAGCAAAAAATTCAGGTGAAAAAAGTTTTTCAGCGGGATCTTCCGGCATAAATATTCCTGTTACAGCAAACCTTCCAGAAGAGAAATGACCTCATCATCCGTCATTTCCCGGGGATTGCTTTTCATACTTGCACTGCGGCAATTTTTTACAATAAAGGGAAAATGCTTTCTTTCCAGACCGTAGGCACGGAAATTGCCGGCAGTTCCCACACTTTCCGCAAGACGGACTGCCCCATTCATAAAATCCTCCCCTTTCTGCCCGAAATTACATACTTGCGCCATCTGTGCATATTTTTCCTCACAGCAGGGAAGATTCCACTTCACCACAGGAGCGATCAATACCGCACAGGCAACTCCGTGAGGAACATGCAGAAGGGATCCGATAGGGTGTGCAAGTCCGTGAACCGCACCAAGTCCCGTTGCGGCAAATGCCATTCCCGTCAAAAGACTTGCTTCCGCCATGGCACTTCTTGCAGAAATATTTTCCGGCTCATCACAGGCTTTTTTCAAATTGTCCGCTATAAGACGCAACGCCCGGAAACAGAGACTTTCCGAATACGCGGAGGATTTGGGATTGGTCACACATTCAAATGCCTGCACAAAGGCATCCAGACCGCTTGCCGCTGTAAGGGAAGAGGGACAGGATACAGTCAGTTCCGGGTCAACGATCGCCAGATCCGGCGTCATTGAGGGGTGACGTAAGGATTTTTTTTCCATGCTTTCCGGATCTGCAAGCACAGAATTGGACGTACATTCCGCTCCCGTTCCGGAAGTGGTAGGCAATGCGGCAAAAAACAATCCCTTACCCGGGATCACCTTTTCCCCGGTAAAATATTCTTTGCAATTTCCTTCCAGCGGGATCAGGGCGGCAGCAGCCTTTGCGCAGTCGATCACGCTTCCGCCGCCAATACCGATCACAGCCTTTGCAGAAATTTTTCTTCCGGCAGCAATGATCTTATCCACATCCTCAATGGGGCCTTCCCCCCGTATGGAAGTCACACATTCCACGATATGCCCGTCATCCTGAAGTTTCTGCAAGATTTTTCCATACTCCTCCGAACAGGAAAAATGTTTTCCGGTAACAAGAAGAAGTTCTTTATATACAGAAAGTTTCTCCGGAAGAAGAGATACCTTCCCGTTTCCGAAAATGATTTCAGAAGGGACTTTCACAATAAAATTTTCCGGGGTATGTTCCATAATCTTTTTTCCTTGATCAGTTTTCTTTTTTCCCGTTTTTTTCCGCATCTTTTTTATGCAGAAACTTCATAGCTTCCGCAGCAGCACGCTGTTCCGCATTTTTCCTGCTGGATCCCCTGCCCTCTTCACGGAAGACACCTTCAAGAAGAGCTTCCACCACATATTCAGGATCATGAGCTGGTCCATTGACAGCAAGAACTTTATACACGGGAGCCTTCCCCCCGAAATGTGCCTGGGTATATTCCTGCAAAGCTCCTTTCGGATTCAGATCATCCAGAAGCACAACAGGATCCGGATAGACTTTATTAAGCACATCCAGAATGAACTTTGCAGATTTTTCCTCTCCGGCATCCAGGTAAACCGCTCCGGCAAGAGCCTCAAAAGCATCAGAAAGGGTGGAATCCCTGTCCTTGCCGTTCTGTTCGATCTCCCCACGTCCCAGAAGCAGATATTCCCCGATATTCAATGTCCGTGCGAAAAGTGCCAGTGTTGTCTGGTTGGCAAGAGCCGAACGCAATTTGGTCAATGCTCCTTCCTGCAAAGAAGGAAAACGGTAATAAAGATGTTTGGTCAGTACGATCTGCAATACGGCATCCCCCAGAAATTCCAAACGCTGATTGTCATACTTTAAACCGTTTTCCGCTGCGTAGGATTTATGGGTCATCGCTTCTCCGAGAAGAGTAAAGTCCTTGAAGGAGAGATTGAGCAACCGCTGGAATTTTACAAGATCAGATACCATCCTTTACCTCTGCCATTTCATTCCAGAGTTCTGTTTTGTATTTATGTTCCGCCAGATGTTCCGCAGCAGCAATAAATTCACTTCTCACAGGAAATTCCTCATAGGTGTAAGCAAGCATCTCTTCAAATTTTTCCTGAAGGGCGGCGATCACAATTTTCCGGGGAGGCAGTGTCGTGATACATACACTTCCCTGATGCAGGATCCCTTTTCTCGTCCTTCTCTGGGCAGCTCCGGCAAGTTTTGCCCCATCCGCATCCATAACATCATTGGGAGAAGGGGAAACAAAGCATTGCAATGTGGCTCTGTCGTGCTTGATCCCCAGATCAGGTTCCAGATGCGCTCCGGTCCCAAGTCCGGTAAGGGCATCCATTACCGGTTCATGGATGACTTTATAACTGTCCATACGGTTGAGTTCGCAAAGGCGGTTGCCCGCAGGAATGGCAAAAGTATAGGTCATATCCACATCATGATAGACAACTCCGCCGCCGGTGGGACGGCGTACAAGGGTAAGTCCGGCAGTTCTTGTCACCGCCGCCGGTTTCTGGGAATATCCGAAAGATGCGGAGGGAATATCCCAGGCATAAAAGCGGAGAATGGGTGCATTGAGAAGCATGGCTTCATCCTGCAACAGTTCATCCACTGCCATATTCATAAAAGGACTGCGGGCAATATCATGCCACAAATAACATTTTTCTTTTTCCATTTTCTACCTCTCTTATTATTTGAGGTAATTTCAAAACTCCTCAAAAATCTGAAAGTACATCTGATTTGCTTTGTAAAAGGAGCATTTTCAGGCTGTTACCGCAGGGGACAGCAGCCCTTGTCACGGCATAGCCGTAAGGCGACGACGGATCAAATTACCTTTCACTCCTCTTTGCAGCTGTTTCTTTGATTTTTTTGAATGACTTTTGAAATTACCTCTATTTATTTTTTAAAACCTGTTTCTGTTCTTTTCCATTTTTCTTTCCGATACTTTTCCAGAAGGACTGTACGGTATCCCCCTCCTCCAGCTGTACCCGGGAAATAAAGTAACGGTAGGAGAGATACTTGAGTTCGGAAAGACTTTTCAATACTTTCGCATTTTTACAGTTTTCCGCAGTTCCGGCAGGAATGGTAAGAAAACGCAATGACCGGATCTTTGCCAGCGGGGTGAGGTCTTTCAGACGGCGGCAGTCATTCAGCGAAAGCAGTGATAAGGACAATCTCTCAAGCGGAGAAAGATCTTCTGTAAGAGTATAATCCAGCCGCAGACGCTCCAATGGCAGTTCCGCAAGCGGGGAAAGATCTTTTACCATATTTTTTCCGGCATCCAGAACCTTCAGATTCTTCATTCCTTTCAGCGGGGATAGATCGGATACATTATTTCCCCGCAGTACCAGTCTTTCCAGATCAAGCCCTCTCACCGCTTCAAGATCACTGATACGGTTGTCGGAACAATCCAGCATAGTCACATCCATCCCTTTCAGCGGGGATAGATCGGATATATTATTGTTGTCACAGGAAAAGTTTTTCAACGGCAGGTTGCTTACCGCTGAAATGTCCTCCAGACGGTTATTCCTGCATACAAGCACTTTCAATGGCATCCCTTCGATTCCCTTGAGGGATTCCAGATAGTTATTGGAGCAATCCAGGAAAGTAAGGCGCATCCCGGCAAGAGGCTCAAGAGAGGTCAATCCGTAACCGGAAAGATCTAAACTGGTGAGATTTTTTGTCTTTTTCAGCAGCCGGAAAAAATCGTTGCTGACCGATGGATCTATAGGAGAGTGGTGAAGACAGATGATATCCGCCATCACTCTGCTGTCCGGTGTCATACGCAATACCTGTTCAGCAAGATGCAAAGCCTCTTTATGTCTGCCTTCCCGCCACAATATCCACGCATCCATTTCCAGTGTCTGCTGTAAAAATTTATAATTATGGAATTTCAGTGAGATGAGCCGTTTGATGTCCAGCAGATATTCTGTACGTTTTTTCCGGTCGGAAACTTTGGAAGCCGCCGTCATATATGCTTTCAGCAGAGCCTTTTCCGCAAGAAAACTTTTTCCGTAACTGGCGGCAATGGAAAGATATTTTTCAATGGCAAGATCATACAGCTGCAATTCCACAAGAGTATCCCCGGCAATAAGAGGTGTTGTCTTTTCCGGCAGAGCAAGTTCATAAACAGCAATATTTCTTACGATCATCCTTCCGGAATAGGAACGCAGCCCTATGCCGTTGAGTTTCTTGCCCGCAAGAGGAAAATAATCCACAGCACGGACATGTTCCCTGTCATTGATCTTCAGAGTCAGCGTGTCATCGATCCGCTGGGCAGTCACTTTGATCACCGATCCCGGCAATGTCCGGTTTTCCGCAGAACCGATATACTCCTGCTGGATCCTTCTTCCCTGGCTGCTTTTTACTATACAATCCTTTTCCCCGCCGGATTCCGCGATCCGGAAAGAATAGGAGTCCGGCGACTGCCACCAGTCTGCAAGCGGCTTATCCATATTGGCATTGAGACAGATTTCCAGAGTATCTGCCAGAGCAGGAAATTCCAGAGTAAGCTCGATCCGGACATTTCCCGGCATTTTCCGGTGCAGTACCAGCCATTCCCCTTCCCGGGTCTGTACGCCTTTCCCTTTCATCCATTGCCAGGAAGCAGCACTTTTCTGAAGAAGCAGATTCCGGAATTCCATATCCGCCGGATCAGGCCCTTTCTGCATAAAATCATATTCTGCCACCCGTATCCAGTCACTGTGCCAGCGGGGGATCTCTATGGCAGCATAAAAGGCGATCCCCAGAAACATCAGGACAGAAAACATAACGGACATGGTGATCAGAAAATGCCGCCGCATAAACAGCAGACTTTTTTTGAAAAATCCGGCTTTTTCAGCTTCTGTGGCAAACCCGTCAATGAATGCGGCAACATCATCACGCAACTCCTTCACAGAGGAATAACGGGCATCCGCATTGGTATTCATTGCTTTCATGATCACAGCCTCGATACCGTAAGGTATTTCCAGAAGAGGAGCCCTTTTCGCAGGCAGAATGATATTGCCCCTCAAAGTATCCTGAAGGATCTTTTTCACAGTGGAGGCAGCGGCGGGACTCTTATAAGTCACCATGGAATAAAGGATCGCACCCAAAGCATATATGTCCGTCCTGATCCCTATGGCAGAACTGTTTCCGGTGATCTGTTCCGGAGCCATATACCCCGGGGAACCTTTCATCCCCTCATCCTCTTCCACTTTGAAACGGGAAAATCCCTGTTTTCCGGCACTGTTTTTCGGTACCTGATCTGCGGAAACGCCGTTCTGATCCAGATATTTTGCGATCCCCCAGTCAAGGATCAATACTTCACTGAAGTCCCCGATCTGCACATTTTCCGGCTTCAGATCCAGATGGGCAACATTACGGGAATGGGCAAATCCCACACCGCTGCATATACGCAGAAAAAGACGCATGAGTTTTTCAAAGGAATATCGGCTCCGGTAAACCGGATCACCGGCATCCAGCTTTTTCAGAAGGGAGGCAAGATTTTCCCCGCGCAGAAGCTTCATGGTATAATAAGGGGATCCTGTAGAATCCATACCGATATCATATACAGGCACGATATTGGGGTGTTCCAGACTCGCCGTCAGCCGCGCCTCCTGAATGAACCGCAAAATTTCATGCTTCGATCTTCTTTCAATATCCGGCATCATGGCAAGGGCAACATCACGCATGGTATCCTGATCCTGCACTTGCAGAACCATCTTCATGCCACCGGCACCGATACTGCGGCGGAAACGGTATTTATTGTCCGGCTTTTCCGTAAGCCGGATCCGGGAAAGATCCTGTTTGAGAATGTCCTCATTACCGGTATTGACATGGGAAACAACTATGGTATCAGCAGACATTCCGTCTGTCCTGCCATCCGGAACAGTACCGGTAAAAAGTTCCACCTTTTGAAAATCTCCGGAAATATCTTTATCACTCTTCATCTCTTCAGATACCCCTTCATCCCTGCTGCTTTTTACAGAAAATCCTTATTTTCCTGCCATATCCCATCTTCTTACATATTCAAACAATACGATCGTTGCCGCCTGTGCCACATTCAGCGATTCCGCATCTCCCGGCATGGGGATTATCACATCCAGCGCGGTTTCCAGAGCGTCGGCGCCATTGCCTTCACTGCCCAGAATGACTGCACTTTTTTCATATAAAGACTCTTCCCGGTACAGACTTTTTCCGCCATTGGGTGTCGTTCTGTAAAACCTGCCGATCCCCTTTGCTTTCAAAGATTCCGCCGTTTCCGCAAGAGTTCCCAGACAGCGCACAGTAACAGCAAACTGGGCACCGGAAGCGGAACGGATCACTTTATCTGAAAAGGCATCTGCCGATCCCTCCGTAAGAAAGATCTCTTTGAGTCCGGCAGCTCTGGCTGTCCGGATGATCGTCCCCAGATTGCCCGGATCCCCCACCTTGTCCAGTACAAGTACAAAAGGATCTTTCAATGGCGCATCCTTTGCAGGTTTCTCCGGACGGCGGGCAACAACGATCATCCCCTGGGAGGCGACGGTATCTCTAAGTTTCCCAAATTCTTTTTCCTGAAGGATGACCAGTTTTTCCTGAAGAACCTCCTGTTTTGCCGCTTCCGGAAGAATGGTCCCTTCCCGGACGATCAGAAGTTCCACAAGATCCGGACGCAGAGAAAGGATCTCCCCGCCGGAACGTATCCCGTCACAAAAACACAGTCCGCTCTCCTTCCTGCCGTGGCGTGTGGAAAGAGAACGGATGAGGGCTTCCTGTTTTCTGGTAAGATGCTGCATTTATTTTGCAGCTTTTTTGGCGGCTGCCGGAGCTTTTTTCACTGCCGGAGCTTTTTTCACTGCCGGAACAGCACTCTTCTTTACAGGCACCATTTTTACAGGAGCAGCCTTTGCCATACGGTTGAGGATGGCTCTGGAAAGAGCTGCCCACTGACCGGCATCGCGTCCGGTCATGGAGGAGGAATTGAAAAGAGAAAGATATTTACGGGCAGATACGGTATCTTTTGCTTTGAAATACAGTCTTCCGGCACCGTAAGCAGCTTCAGCACGGATCCCTTCAGGAGCTTTGATGTCATCAGCAATACGGGCAAAAAGAAGAGCAGCTTCCTTTTCCTTTCCTTTTACTTCAGTAATATATGCCACAGAAAGGGCAGCTTTTCTGGCAACAAATTCATCCCCGGCACTCTGGGAGATCTTTGTATAAAGGGCAACGGCCTTGTCATATTCTTTTTTCGCCACATGGTCAGCGGCTACAGCAAGAGATGCGGCAAAAGCTTCCGGAGCATTGGAATTTTCTTTGAGAACAGTCATCAGTTTTTCCGCAGTATCGGCATTGGCGAATTTGGAAGAAACTTCCGCTTTATTTTTATTGATCACATACTGAACAGAATAGTATGCGGCTACAGCAATAAGGATCACGATACATACAGCAACGATCTTTTTACCGTTTTCAATGAACCAGAGTTCAAATTTATCAAAGTTTTCGCTGATACCGTCGGCAAGATCACCGGCAGGGGCTGTTTCCACTTTCCCCTTGTTTTCGGCAGCAGTTTTTTCAGGGGCGATCCCCTGGATCTTCTGGAGTTTCTGGATCTTTTTGGCACGTTTCATCTTGTCACCTCGTTATATTTTATTATTATTTTTTCTTCAAACAACATATATTTTCATTAATATACTGCCATTATACAGTAAATGCAACCCCGGGAAGCAAAAAATCCCCCGGGAAATATTCATTACCGTAAAAAAAATCCTCAAAGACTTTCCCGTAATACAAGGGAAGGTATGAGCCGCACAGAAACCGGATTCCTTGCAAGATCCCCGCTGATGATCTTTTCCACAACCTGACAGGCAAGAAGCCGGTGATCCAGTACCACCGTGGTAAGTCTTGGATAAAACTGTTCCCCCAGCGGCAGTCCGTCACAGCCGCATACCCCCACATCCTCCGGGATCTTCAGGGAACGGGAAAGCAACGCTCTGTAAACTCCGCCTGCCATTTCATCATTGGTAAAAACAGCATCAAATCTTTCCCCACTGTCCCACAAGTCCCCTACGATATTTTCGGCACATTCCGGAGTAAAATCAGTATAAAGAATATATTTTTCCTCCACCTTTTTCCCGGCTTCCTTCAGAGCCTTGCGGTATCCTCCGGCAAGTTCTCTTGTGAAAAAGTGATCTTCCGGCCCGCTGACAAGCAGGATCTTTTCCCGTTTTGTTTTCAGAAAACGGTTTACAGCAAGGGCGGCTGCCCGTTCATTATCGAAGGAAAAACTGCTGTAGGTGGATTCATAAAAACTTTTGTCCGTATCCTCCACAAGGATCGCCCCCGGCAATGCTGCAAGAAGGGAACGCAACTCTTTTTCTGTAAAAGACCCCACAATAATACTTGCCTCCGCATCGGCTCTGGAGGCATTGGCAAGCACTCGGGTAAACTCCCGGTAACTGCCGTCGGAAACCCGTATGATGCACTCATACCGGCAGGCGGCAAGTCTGCGTACAAGATCCAGTACCAGTTCCGCATGAAAGCGGGGCATCCCCGCAGAAGTTTCCCCGGCAATGATCTGCACCGGACGGGAATGAAGCTCCTCCCTTTTATCGGCTTTTCTGCCCACTCTTCCACTGCGTAAATACCCCAGACGTTCCGCTGCTTCAAAAACTTTTTTTCTTGTTTCCTCCGCCACGGAAGGCAACCGGCGCAAAGCCCGGCTTACGGTCATCAGACTCACATTGCACTCCAGAGCGATCCTCTGTAATGAAATATGTTCCCTGTCCGTTTTTTTTCTGTCTGCACTTTCTTTTTTCATGCCGGGAACCTCTGCTGTAAAATTACGTTTCAATTCTTTTTCAGAGCTACTTTCATCCCGTCGTAAGCAGGCTCAATTCCATGGGGCAGATAAAACGCCTCCAGATCCGAGTGAAGCATTTTTGCACAATGGGCAAAGTGATTGGTGATGAGTCTGGTGGAATCTTTCACGATCCCCTCTTTCCGCATCCGTTCCACACTGGCAAGCACCTGTTTTGCTGTCATGTGACCGCCTTCCTCAATATCCAGAAGTCCGGCAGTACCGTCAAGGATCATCATATCAAATTGGTAATTGGAAAGGATTTTCCAGGTCTTTTCCTGAAATTTACCTGTATCTGTCCCGATAAAGAAGGTAAAGGAATCCGGCATTTCAATAATATAGTTCAACGCTCCTTCGCAATAATGATTTGCCCAGAGAAAGGAAAACCGGATCCCGTTTTCCAGCGTTCTTGTACCGAAATCCTCCTCCAGTTCATCCAGAACCATCCTCATACGGGAAAAATCACAAGTAAGATTGCTTTTAAACTGGTCGAGAACAGGTTTCGTACCGTGAAGGGTAAGATTTCCTTCCGCAAGAAGGGCTGGCCCCTCCTCCCCGTGGATATGGTAATTGACCTGTATGGGGGTAAAATGATCCCTGTGAGGATGGGAGATGAAAAGATGCTTCAGATTTTCATAATGCAACCCGTACCGTTCCCGGTGGAGCATGATGTCCGGTCCAAAGTCGATCCTGATCTCCTCTCCAAGCTGATAAGCTGTACGGCTCCGGCGATCCTTGCCGCCTCTTTTCCATGCTTCCTTACAGAGATCACAGGTACAGAACAGAGCAGGAACAGCCTCACTTGCCCCGCTGCCGCAAATCAAAAGTTCATCAATCATTTTCTTTTCTCCTTATTCTTCCGCAACGATCATGGTATGTCCGGCAAAATCAGGAACCGTAAAGGTGATGTAGCCATCCTCCTCTTTGAAAGAGATTTCCTGTTTTTCCGGAACTGTATAAAGTTTCCTTACCTTTTTTCCGTCTGCGCGCAACTGCAGAACCATTCCGGAAACAGGAATATCATCTTCAATGACCTCCATGCGGGATGTACGCTTTTCCGGGAAGTTGGAAAGAATGTGCATGATCCTTCTTCCCTTCTCCTCCTGGGAGGTGACAAATACCTTTACAAAAGAGAGAGCATTGGGTGCTTTCGTCATGGGTTCTGGCAGAAACCTTGTCAAAGCCTCTTTCACCATTGTCCGGTATTGCAGACGGCAGCTTTCAAAATAAGCGGAAAATATGGGAAATACGATATGGGCGACCTGTTTGGAAACCGTCATCACAGCTTTCCCGCAGGGATCTTTGGGCGGCAGATACTGGAAATACCGCACTTTTTTACTCTGACGGTTGAAGTAAGGTGCAACATATTCTGCCAATACTTCCGTACCTTCATTGACTTCCACAAAGGAACTTCTGGCGATTTCCGTTATAAGCATATCCGGAAATTCCCTGATCTTTTCAGAAATGATAAAGAGAGGATCCAGAGGAGAAAGCCCGCTGTAAGTGATCCCCCATTCAGGAAATACAAAACGGTCATTGGGATCTTTTGGCGGCATCTCCTTTACATCCGCCGCAAATTCCGGAGGCTGAAATGCATTCTGATTGGCGGTATATTGAAGAGGTTCAGGTATCTCCATACCCGTAATAAATTTTCCGTCACTTCTCACATCCAGCCCGGAATACATGGAGGAAATGATTTTGCCCCCTTTCTCCAGATGAGCTTTGATCCGTTCTTTAAGAGCAGGAGTCATCCTTACTTCATCAGGCAGGATGATTACTTTATAATCCTTGCGGAAAGGCAATTCATCGGAAAGAATATCAAACTGCATTTTCAATTCCGTAAGCATTCTTGCCGCCCCGGTGATGGCATTCATATTTCCTTCCACACCGTCCAGAACTTTTCTGGGAGCGATAACGGCTATTTCTGTTTCAGAAACAGCATTGGCAGTCCACTCTTCCACTTTCACAAGTTTCTGCATAGTTCCGGAAACAAGATCCATTACAGCCTTATACATATCTCCTCTGGGATGGAAATGATCGCCGATGGTCGTCCCCATACAATTTCCCAGTCCGTAAAACACATCATATTCCAGACTTGCCCGGGGACGCAATCCGCCGAAATCCCCCCAGCCGCCATGGAATCTGCCGGTCATATTGGTAACGCCTTTACCGATGTTGCGCAAGTAACGGGAATAGACCGGAAGCTGATGGTAACCCCAGGAAGAGGTGGGCAGACATTCAAATTCAAAATGTGTGGAATAATCCGTTTTTTCCTCATAGGGGATCCCATTGATGCAAAGGAGCATTTCCGGATCATGTTCCAACGCCGCCTTACAGATGGCATAATACTTTTTCATGGAGGAACGGATGGCAAAATCCATGTGTGCTTCCGGATCATTTTTCCAGTCGATACCCTCCTCCTTCATAAGACGCAGACAATTTTCACAAATACACGGAGGATCGTACCCGAAGTCAAGGAAGAGTCCGTCCGGTGAGTATTTCTTTGTTACCTCCCGCAGCATGGCACAGAGTTCCTTTGTGAATCCCTCTGCATTGGAACAGGTGGTATTGTCGTGATCGGAAAAGTCGGGAGTGCGTTTCAGCCATTCCGGATGTCTCTGACCGGCTTCCACACAGACTACCGCATTGGTATAGATCTGACACTGGATCCCCCGTTTATGACAACATTCGATCATATTCCCCACAAGATCCACTTCAAGTCCGGGATACCTCACTCCTGTTTCCGTGGGAAAGTAAGCATACCCCTGATTACAGCGAAAGGGAAACATGATGGAATCCACACCGCAGGATGTAAAATAATCCCCGATTTTTTCAAAATCAAAATTCTTTCCGATATCCGGATTACCCGGCATGGTATGAAAATCAAACAATAACTGACGGACAGGAGTGTGACGCTTAACCATTTTTACATCTTTCTGTATTTTTTTACATCTTTCTGTATTATTATTTTTTATATTGCCGTTAAAAAAAATCTGTTTCTTTGCTTTCTGACTGTTTTTACAGAACACCCCGGCAGGAATAGAAAACCCCATCCGGAAACATTCCGCAAAAACAGGAGATAAACCTTAATGTTTTTTTGCTTTTTCTGCAAGAAGAAGTTTATAATCTTCCAGCAGGATATCGCTCATACGTTTCCACGGAAAAAGTTCCCGGACAAGTATTCTGCCGTTTTCCCCCATTTTTTTGAGTTCTTCCGGGGAATCCAGCAGACGGCAGACCGCATCCGCCGCTCCCTGCCAGTCCAGAGGCGGGATCAGTACCCCGGTTTCCCCTGTCCTGACCACTTCCGGCGTACCGTCCAGATCATAAGCCACCACAGCTTTTCCCTCTGCAAGAGCCTGTACCGCCACTCTGGGCAATCCTTCTTTCAACGAAAGATGTACCGCTATATCCATGAGTGCCACATAACGGCAAACCTCATCAGGAGAAACAAGTCCGGCGAAGGAAACATGATCGGTCAAGCCCATATCCGCAAGCATTTTTTCATAATCGTGCCGTGAGGGGCCATCCCCCACAATAAGCAAATGGGTATCCGGATGCTTTTCCACGATTCTTCCGAAAGCGGGAATAAGTTCCTCATACCCTTTCCGGGGAAAAAGTCTGGCAATAGCACCCACAACTTTGCGTTCCGCGGGGATATTCAGACTTTTCCGCAGACTTTCTTCCGGTTCCGCCTCAAGAAAGCGGTCAAGTTCCATGCCGCTGTAAACCACTTTATAGAGATCTTTTTTTCCGATATTGCGTTCAAGACACTGGTCGATCATGGCCTGTGCCACAGCGTATGTACGGTCACAGCAGAATGCGGAAAATTTTTCGCTTGTCACATAAATAAGATTTTTGAGAAAACCTTCATAGGGTCCGAAAGCAAGTCCGTGAATGGTATGGGTGACCACAGGTACTTTCGCAAGTTTTCCTGCGATACGACCAATGATACCGGCTTTGGAAGTATGAGTATGCACTACATCAAATTTATTTTCCTCAAAAAACTTTTTCAGGGCAAAAACAGCTTTAAGATCTGTCATGGGGCTTATTTCCCGCACAAGAAAAGGAGTCTCCACGATCTTTACCCCGGGATTGTAAACCCGGGAGAGCAGATCCCCTTCCCTGCCGGCAGTAGGTCCGGTAAGAAGTACACATTCATGGCCGTCTTCCACAGCCCCTCTTGCCGACAGAAAGGTATTTTCCTGCGCCCCACCCACGATCATTCTTGTGATCACATGACAGATCTTCATAAAAATTATATTCTTTCTCTTAAACGTTCAACAGTGCATCAAGCAATGTTTTTTTGCTCTGTATTCCAGTAAAACTTTTCACTACTTCCCCGTCTTTCAATATGAAAAGGGAAGGAACACTCTGTACTTCAAATTCAGCCGCAGTCTCCGTTGCTTCCTCTATATCGAGTTTTACAACAAGAGCTTTCCCTTCCAGTTCCCCGGCAAGCTGTTCCAGTAATGGTGCAAACATTTTACAGGGACCGCACCAGGTTGCATAGAAATCCACCAGCACCACACCTTTGGCAGTTGCATCTCTGAAAGTACTGTCATTCAAACTTACTGCATTATTCATTTGAACCTCCTTTTTTATTGTGTTCATCCCCCCCGGGGCATCAAATAAAAAATTCTAATGTAAAAGACAGCATTTTTCCGGTTTTGTCAAGTCAAAAACTGTTAAAAAGAGAAAAATTTATCTTTTTTTCTGATTTTCCCCTCTTTGCAAAGGATTTTCCACAACAGGAAACGGACCTGCCGTCAATGAAAAATCAAGACGGCAGGTCCGTTATTTTATACGCTGAAATGATCTTTTTTATGAGATCTTCAATGCAAGTGTCCCTTTGCTGATTTCAAGAGAGTATCTCCTGCCGTTGTAATCCAGGGATTCGCCGACAGCAAGTGAACCGCAATCATTACCTTCTCCCACATACAGAGTAACCGTATCATCGAAGAACCAACTGTTTGCGGCAATCCGGTAGGTACCCTTTTCCTGCAAGGAATCCACCTCAATGGAATATCTTTCCACAGAAATAAGATTTTCAATGTTATCAAGAATGGCGCCCTGATCGCTGGTACGGTCGTCCAGTTCAAAGTTGACGTATGCGCCGGAAGCATCCACGCCGCCGGAAGTAAGAACTGTCCCTTCAAAGCTGTGCCAGCCGCCCATTTTGGCTCCTTCATAGAAGGTCATTGTACCGGTATTATCCAGTTCGGAACCATAGAGATAGCCTCCTGAACCGATACCAAGTTTTGCTCCGCTGGTGACTTCAGTAGTATAGGCTGTTGCACCGTTATAAATATGAAGACCGCCGTCAGGATTGATGATAGTTCTATTGGCTGCTGCCCCACTGGAAAGGATGATAGCTCCCCACTGGTTGATCTCGTTGTCATTCACAAGACCACCACCCCAGACGGTAAGTTCCCCGGCATAATCAATGAGGGTATTATAGGTTGTTGCCCCGTCGCCTACGCCAAAGAAGCCGCCCTGTTTGACGGTGGTATTACTTGCAACAGCTCCGCTGTAAACATGCAGACCGCCCTGAGAATTGATGGTAGTTGTATCCGCCATTGCACCACTCAAAAGAATGATTGCACCATATTGATTAATGGTATTGTTGTAAACCTTACCGCCACCCCAGACTTTCAATTCTCCGGCATAGTCGATTGTGGTATTATAGGTTGTGGCACCAAGTCCCACACCGAAAATACCTTTCTGTTTGACGGTGGTATTGGATGCAACCGCCCCGCTGTAAACGTGAAGCCCGCCCTGAGAGTTGATGACAGAAGAATCAGCCAAAGCACCGGAAGAGAGAATAATAGCTCCCCACTGATTGATGGTATTGTTATAGACTTTACCCCCGCCCCAGACGGTCAATTCGCCTGCATAATCAATTGTGGTATTATAGGTCGTTGCACCAAGCCCCACACCAAGATAGCCGCTTTGTTTGACGGTGGTGTTGCTCGCCGTTGCTCCACTGTAAACATGCAGACCGCCCTGAGAGTTGATGGTCGTAACATTTGCCGCCCCGCCGGAATAGAGGATCACATTACCGCCCCGGTTGACAGTAGTATTTTTTGTCACACCTCCACTGTAAACATTCAGACTTACACCGGAATTGATTGTCTTTCCGCTGACGGAAGACCCCTGGGGAGTACAAACTCCGCCGGAGCAAAGAACGACTTTACTTGAAACAGCAGAACTGACAATGCCGCCGGAGGACGTTCCGCCACTGGAAACGATCCCGCCGGAGGACGTTCCGCCACTGGATACAATCCCACCAGAGGAAGTCCCGCCGGAGCTGACGATACCGCCGGAGGACGTTCCGCCGGAGCTGACAATGCCACCGGAGGATGTGCCACCACTGGAAACGATTCCGCCGGAAGACGTTCCACCACTGGAAACGATCCCGCCGGAGGACGTTCCGCCACTGGATACAATCCCACCAGAGGAAGTCCCGCCGGAGCTGACGATACCGCCGGAGGACG
>JAZKZE010000147.1:0-2259 GCA_045612485.1 Victivallales bacterium
GGGTGTTATCCGTGGGATTTTTCAGAGATATATTGAAATACAATCTCCAAAACTTATCGCCATGGAACTCAACGACAGGAATATAAAGACCAAGCAGGGGAAAACATGGGATACAGCCCATGTTAACCGGATTTTGAGCAATCATACTTATGTTGGTGAAATCAAATATAAGGACGCTATCTGTCAGGGAGAGCAGGAAGCAATTATTGAACGGAGTGTTTGGGAACGGGTCAAAGAAATCCAGCGGAGCATTGATCCGCAAGCAGACCATTCCAGGCGGCAGGAGACTATTGCGCCGTTGAAGAGTGTTTTGAAATGCGGTCATTGCGAAGGAGCAATGATGCCGACATACTCCAATAAAGGCGGCAGACGCTACTACTATTATATTTGCAGCAAGGATACAAAACGGGCAGTTTCAGAGTGTCCGGTTAAGCAAATCCCTTCCGGGGACGGAAGAAAAAGAGTGAATAGAGATGGCGAAGAGCAGAGCGAGTGGGGCGGTTGTGAAAACTGGTGTTGATACAACAGGTCTTACATTTAAGAAGATTCCGACAAGTACAAAAGGGAAAGTGGAAAATTCAAAAAATATCCGTCAGGCGTTGCGGAATGGTCAAACTCTTGTTTTGCGGAACGATGATACTGGGAATGTGGAATCTTACAAGCTGAACCGAAAAGATATGACATTCACGGTCACAAACAGAAAAGAAACAAAAACAGTATCGTATGAAGATGGCGGAAACAGTTGGGCATCATGGCTTTTGTAAAAAAATCGGTCTTACGCGTTGAGATGACTTGAATAAACATCGGAGGTATTGTATATTATGGGTGGACGAGGTGCGGCAAGTGGGGCTGCGTATCAGAAGGATGGGCGCATATATAATTACGGTGATGAATATGGCTCTGTTCATACTTATGGCAATATAAAGTATGTTTACAACAAACAGAATATTTCTGTTACCGCTCCGGTCGAGACAATGACCGATGGAAGAATTTATGTTACTCTTGACAGAAAGATTGATAAAAAAACAGGAATCATTACACTTGATGAACCTAAATATATTACTTTTTTTGAGAACGGAAAGAAGAGAACTCTTCAATATGACATTGATGGTCACTGGCATGGTTCTAAAAAAGAATTAAGTAAAAAGGTTGGGAAAAGGCAAAAATCCCATCGTCATGTTGGGTACAATCATGATAAAAAATCCGCAAAGTTGCTTAATGATAAAGAACGGAAAATAGTTGCAGATGTAATGTGGGAGTGGAGAAAAAATGTCAGAGGAATCAAGAAAATATACCCTTGAGCAAGAAAACGTAATAGATAGAGCAATGGAAGGTGATCTTCGTTTTTTCTTCAATGGAGAAGAAAATATTGTTCAATATGGATTTATTGAATATACAGACGGTATATGGCATATTTCAAAAATAGATGAAGATTGGAATGAAATATCTTCAGATCTACATGATTTATCATGGGAATCTTGCGAAGAAGCTCTTAATGCAAAAATTTTTGATGGAAAATCCTTACTTGAAATTTTAGATAAAGTTACAATTCCATAATAAACATTGTTACGGATTATAACGGAATGAAACGGAGTTTTTCTGTTTCTTCCGTTTTTTTTGTGAATAGAATAAGTTAACATTCTATGCTTCAAAATTTTTACCGGGCAGCTGTGGGCGCAGTTGTTATTTTATGCGTTGTAAAGTGACAAGCTCGGCGACAAAATTTTTATTCCAAACATTCTTGTTTCTTACAGGTCAGGAGAAAAAGAGATGAGAGCGTCTATAGCTGAAACCATCACCGTATCCCGGAGATGCCGGGGCATCGACCGTATCGCTTTTTCTTTCGGAAATTTTAAGTTCTCTGACAAATATTTGTTCTCCGGATGCAACATAGAGCATGTTTTGACAAACGGTTACCCTTTCAGCAGGAAGATCTCCGGGCAGCGGAAGAATTAAATCCGTCAGTCCAAAAGATACAACGCCCTGGATCCCCAATTCCGTGGCTGCCAGAATCCGGTCGTCTGCAAGAACGGTAATATCCGAAGCCCCGGGCGTGGTGAAATCATGCCGTAAATGCAACGGAGCCAGTTTGTAGCACTGATCCAGTGAACCATCCGGGAAAATCGACATCGCATAGATAAATCTCCGGGCGGCATCCGCAATATAAAGCCGCCATTTATCGGAAGAAATCCCCAATGCCGTGATCTTTTCAAATCCTTCCGCGGCGATTTGTTTTATGCCATCTTTTTCAAAATAAAT
>JAZKZE010000148.1:0-11164 GCA_045612485.1 Victivallales bacterium
GAATAATGAACATCAGGCGGTTTCTGATAAATATGCTGCATTGGAACAAGCGTATAATGATAAACGTTCTGTCTGCACCGGCCTTGAACAGCGTCTGGCTGAAGAAACTGCGCAAAAACAGAACTGGATCACTCAGCATCAGGTTCTTACGGAAGAGCATAATGCTTTTTGTGTTTCTGCCGCACAGAAGGAACAGCTTTTGAATGAGGAGATCATGCTTTTGAGAAATTCAAAAGCATACCGGCTGGGGCGTTTTCTTTTGGCTCCATTCAGGAAGATCCGGGATTTGATGAAGTAAAAAGCACCACAGAAGAAAGAAACGAATCCCCGAAGAAAAAATAATGTTTTATCCGGGGAAGATGGAAAGGTTTATAATGGAACGTATCCTTGTTATCGGTGGAAGCGGTTTTTTAGGTCATAATCTGATTTTACGTTTACGGCGTGCCGGCTATCCTGTTACTTGTTTTGACCGTTACCAGGCACCTTTTCTCAATGAGTGCGGAGCAGGATTCATTGCCGGGGATATTCAGGAAAAGTCTCTGATCAGAGAAGCTCTGAAAGACGTGGATGTTGTTTTCCATCTGGCTTGCACGATCCTGCCGCAAATGTCCAATTCCGACCCTTATTATGATGTTATGTCCAATGTGGGCGGGACTCTTCAGATGCTGGATGCCGCAGTGGAAAACAAGGTGAAAAAGGTTATATTTCTCTCTTCCGGCGGGACGGTTTACGGTATTCCCGGAAGTGTCCCCATCCGGGAAGATCACCCTACCAATCCCACCTGTTCCTATGGAATATCCAAACTGGCGATAGAAAAATATCTGCGTTTGTATAATCAGCTGCACGGTTTGAATACCTGCTCTGTCAGGCTTGCCAATCCCTACGGACCGTTTCAGCGGGTAAAAGCCATGCAGGGCGTGATCCCTGTTTTCTGTTACAGTGCCCTTATGGATGAGGAGATCAAGATCTGGGGGGATGGTTCTGTAAGAAGGGATTTTATTTATGTGGATGATGCAGTTTCCGCCCTTATGCAGATCATGAAAAAAGAGGAACTGCCGCCTGAATTGAATATCGGAAGCGGGGAATCCGTGTCTATAAATGAGCTTCTGACCCTGATCCATGAGATCACCGGAAAAGAGTTGAAAAGCGTTTATACCGGCAAACGGGATTTTGATGTGCCTGTAAATGTTCTGGATATATCTCTGGCAAAGTCGGTTTTGCAGTGGTCTCCGGAATTCTCCCTGAGAGACGGACTGACTCATACTGTACAGTGGATCAGAGAAAACTGTATCAACTGACAGTTATCTTCTTTTTATTCTGTTTCAAATTCCATAAAAAAAGCCGTCCGGAACATTGCCGGACGGCTTTTTGATATGTCTGATTTTGACTCAAATCGTCTTATTCAGATTTTTCAGCTTCTTTTTCCTGTTTTTTTGCCTTTTTCTGGATCCTCATCTGGGGGAAGAGCAATACATCGCGGATGGATTCCGCTCCGGTAAGAAGCATGACCATACGGTCAATACCGATACCCAGACCGCCGGCGGGAGGCTGACCGTGTTCCATAGCTGTCAGGAAGTCTTCATCAATGGCGTCGTCCAGATCTTTGCCTTCCGCCATTGCCTGTTCCACAAAACGCTTTCTCTGTTCAATGGGGTCGTTGAGTTCAGAGTAACCGGGACTGATCTCCTGACCGTTGATCTCCAGTTCATATACATCCACTACAGTGGGATCGTCTTCGCATTTCTTTGCCAGCGGCACAAGATAGGCAGGCAGACGGGTGACAAAGGTGGGCTGGATCAGGGTTTCTTCAATGAGTTTATCATAAATCTCATGGGTGATTTCCAGGTCATTCATTTCTTTGGTGACAGGAGCCCCCATTGCCACGGCTTTTTCATATTTTTCGTCGTGGGAAAGTTCATACCAGTCGGCACCGGCTTTTTCTTTAATGAGTTCTGCATAGGGAGCGCGTCTCCAGGGACGGGTGAGGTCAATGATGGTTCCGTTGGGATGTTTGATCTGAAGAGTACCGCAAACCTTCATGGCGATGGTGGTGAACATTTCTTCAATGAGATCCATCATACCGTTACAATCACTGTATGCCTGATAGATCTCAATGGCGGTAAATTCAGGATTGTGCCGTCTGTCAACACCTTCGTTACGGAAGTTGCGGTTGAGTTCAAAGACTTTTTCAAAACCGCCCACCAGAAGTTTTTTAAGGTAAAGTTCAGTGGCAATACGCATATACATGGGGCTGTTCAAGGCATCATAGAAGGTCTTGAACGGATTGGCGGATGCTCCTCCGGGGATCGCCTGGAGCATGGGTGTTTCCACTTCAATAAAGCCTTTATCCATCAAAAATTTGCGTACTTCATGGATGATGGCGGAACGTTTGAGGAAAACTTCTCTGCTGGCGTCATTGGAAATCAGGTCAAGGTATCTCTGACGGTATCTCTGTTCCACGTCGGTAAGTCCGTGGAATTTTTCAGGCAGGGGACGCAAAGATTTGGAAAGAAGAGTGATCTTGTGGGCTTTCAATGTAAGTTCACCGGTTTTCGTGGTGAAAAGCACTCCGTCAACGCCGATAAGATCGCCAATATCAAATCTTTTGAAAAGTTTGAATTCCTCTTCCCCCAGTTCCTGTTTGTGAACATAAAGCTGAAGACGGCCGGAAGAGTCTTTCACATCTGCAAAAATAGATTTGCCCATGGCACGGAAAGCTGTCATTCTTCCGGCAACTCTTACTTCCGGCTGTTCGGAGAGTTCGGCATTATAATTTTTCCGTACATCGGCAGTAAGACTGACATTGTCAAATCTTTTACCGAAGGGATCGATACCTGCTTCCTGAAGTTCTTTTACTTTGTTGAGTCTCTGTGTGAAAATATCTTCCACTTTGACTTCCTGTTCAATGGCACCATTGTTTCCGTTGTCCATTTCTGCTCGCTCCTTTTTTTATATATAAAAAATCAAATATCTTTTAAACTATTAATATACACTTTCCCCACCTGAATTGCAAGCAGAATTTTTCACCTTTCTGAAGGCGGAGGGTATGGAATACTTTTTATCCATCTCTTCTTTTGTGATCCATGTTAAAAAATTCACGGGAGAAGATAATTTTATATGATAACAGTGCATCTCCCATTTTATGTGGGTGAAAATATGACTTGTATCGTATAAGAATGTAATATTTTCCATTTTGGTTTCCGGCGGGAAAAACAGGGATTTTTTTACCTCTTCCTCCGTAAGAAAACCTTCAAGCATGGGAAATTCCCACAGTGAAGCAAGCAATCCCGCTGCCGGGCGTTTCCTTATTGCAAAAGTATGGTTGTATTCCAGAAGAAGGACTGTATATAACAGGGTCTTTTTTGCTTTTTTTTCTTTCGGGGAGGGCAGAAGAGAAATGATATCTTTTTTCTTTGCAATACAGTTTTCCTTCAACGGACAAACGGAACACTGGATCTCCCCTTTGGGGATACATAATGTTTCTCCAAGTTCCATCCAGGATTGCGTGTAGGCAGAAGCGTCTTTTTCATCAGAAGGAAAATGGGCAAGAAGAAACTTTTCCGCCTCTTTTTTTGTTATGTCTTTTCCTTTGAAACGGGAAAGCACTCTCAGTACATTGCCATCTATGGCGCACGCCTTTTTTCCGAATGCAATGGAGGAAATCGCTCCTGCCGTATATTCCCCGATCCCCGGAAGAAGCAGCAGTTCTTCCTTTGTTTCCGGGAAATATCTGAGTTCCATGATCTTTTCCGCCGCTTTTTTCAGATTCTTTGCCCGGGAATAATACCCCAGCCCCTCCCAGAGTTTCAATAAGGCATTTTCCTCACACTCTGCCAGAGCTTTTATATCCGGCAGAGCGGTAATGAACCGTTCAAAATATTTTTTTACTGCTTCGATCCTTGTCTGCTGCAGCATGATCTCCGAAAGAAGTACATAATAGGCATTTCCCGTATCCCGCCAGGGGAGGGGGCGTTTATTTTCCTTATACCAGGAAAGAAGAGTTTGAATGGTTTTCTGCATGGTATTTTTTACGGGGATTTTTTTCTGCCCCGGAATGCACGGAAAAGGAGAAGAAATTTACCTTCTTCAAAGTCAAGAGAGAAATGGTCTTCCAGAGCTTCATTGAGAGTAGCCTGCCACCAGCGGCGCAAATGATATTCTTTCATCGGGTATTTCAGATTTTCCGATGTTACTTTGATCCCTGCATCCAGAGCAAAAATGGAGATCTGCTCCCCTTTACTGCTTTCAAATGTTCCGGGGGAATTTACGGCAATAAAAATACCGTGATCGGTGATAAGGGAAATTTTTTCCGCCTGTAAAGAATAATCGGCAAGAAGAGAAAGATTGCCCAAGGTGTGATCTTCTCTTTTTCCTGTAGCCCCCAGGATCACAATATTTTTCCAGCCCTTTTCCATACAGTAACGGAAGGCTTTGGTAAGGTCGTTATCCTCCTGTTCTTCCACATGGACAAGACATTCACTGTACCTTTTGCGGAAATCTTCCGACAGACTGTCCAGATCCCCCACGATGGCATCCGGAGTCATACCGTGTCTTACCAGGGCAAGGGCAGCTCCGTCACAGCAGACGATCCTTTCTGCCTTTTCCAGAAAGGAAAGGGGGACGGGATCGGCGGGGAAATCTCCGTCGGCAAGGATGACTGTTATTTCTTCACTCATATTTTACCTGTCTCCATCTCTTTTTTTTCCTGTTTTACAAGATCTTTTTTCCACTGGACAAAGAATATGATCCCGTTGGCAAGTGCCATCAACCACATAAGAAGGATGGCAACAGAAGAACCCTCCTTCAGGTAAATCAGCAGCCACATCCAGATGGAAAGAATATTTACCAGCGTCCAGATAAGCCACTGTTCGATACATCTTTTTACAGTAAGAACCATGGCTGTCACAGATAAAATGGTGGTGGTACTGTCCAGTACCGGACTTCTGTCCCCCATTTTGTGAAGGATGACGGCATATACAGCGATCCCCGCAAGGGTGAGAAGTGCGGTAATGGCTCTTTCCTTTATGGAAAGAAAACTTTTATAAACCGTTTCCGTATTTTTATTCATGTTTCTTTTCCAGAAAAACATTCCGGCAAACATCATGGGCAGATACCAGAACCAGTTCAGCATGACCTCCCCGTAAAGTTTTGCTTTATAAGAGATATAACCATACAGAAGAGTATTGATGATTCCGAAAAGATAACAGGATATTTTGCCTTTCCCGGCAAAAATGGTATAAAATGTTGCCGTTACGGCAGCAATGATTCCCATAAGGGAATCTTTCAATGTTATGGAAATAAGTATGATGGAAAGCGTACAGAAGGAAAGCCATATATAATCCATGACTGCCCAGCTTGTGACAAATTCCGCTTTACAGAACGAGTGTACTTTTTTGAGAAATTTCATCATAAATATTCCCTTTTTGTAAAAGGCACGCAGGAAAAATTCCGGCGTGCCTTTTTTTACAGACTTGAAAAATATTTCAAGACTTATTTTTCAAATTTTGCAAGGAGTGCCTTTTCGGTTTCCACAGAGTAGTTGCCGTCAGCGTCAAAGGTTTTTTCAAGACCGGGGACGAGGGAGGCAATATCGTTTACACCGGTAAGAGGCATATCCGGGCAGTTGGGGAAGATCACGGTCTTGCCGGGGAACTTGGCGGCGGCAACAGCTTCCAGACCTTCTTTAAGGACATTCATACCGCCGATGGCAGCAAGGGCGGATACAGGTTTGAGGATACCTTCCTGCACGAACTTGATGGTATTGCGCAGATCCTGGGTCTTGCTTCCGGAGGAACCGATGAAACGGGCACCACCATTGGCAATGGCACCGCAGCAGAGGGTTGCTTCCTTACCGGCAGGGATACCGGCAAAGATGTTCATGAGACCGTCTTTGCCCAGGAATTTGGCATAAGCGGACACGAGGGGAGCAACGGGAACGAGCATAACGATATCATCAAAGCCTTCGGGAGCGAACTCTTTTACAGCTTTGTCGAAGTCTGCGGGATCTGCGAAATCAGCGGGATTGAGGAAGGCAAGTTCCACGCCGTTTTCCTTGGCGATGGGGCCGAGGAATTCCTGAACGTGGGCAATACGCACTTTATCCATATCGGTAACAAGTACGCGTTTGGGACCTTCTTTGCTGCTGACAGCAAGCTGGGTGTGCATCTGACCCATGGCACCGGCACCGCCGGGGAGCCAGCAGGTTCCACCTTTTTTCAGGGTGCTGCGGACGTTTCTTCCGTAAGCGGCATCCAGATCGTTTGTGGCAGTTCCCTGATAGAACCAGCCCTGATAGTGGATGCTTCCCACATCAAAGCTCCATGCTTCCGCATAGTTGCCAACGAAGGAGATGCAGGCATTTACTTCACCCATCTTGGCGGCAGCTTCCCCTATTTCCTTATCGCAGGAGCAGAGGTAGATATCATCGAATTTGCCTTCTGCGGGAAGTGCGGAAGCAACTGTGATTTTTGCTTTGGGACATGCCTGGGCGATTTTGCCGGCAAAAGCGGCGGGAGCGTTTACAAGAACGATTTCAGCAGGTTCAGCTGCTGCAACAAGAGAACCCGCTTCAGTCACAGCGGAATCTTTGCCGAAAACAAAGAGCATTTTACCATTTTTGAGAGGAGCGGTTCTGTGTGCGATATTGTAGCTGGCAAGAACGCATGTCCAGGGTTCAAAAAGGGCGGCGGCGGCAGAGGGGATGCTGTCGGCGATGGGGAGAAGGTAGCAGCCTTCGTCTCCGTTGAGAACTTTCTGGTCGATGATGCTGTACTGTGCCATACCGCCGTTGAGAGCATAACCGTAGGCAAAGTTTTTGCCGTTTACATAGATATCCGCCTGGATGATGTAGCGGGAACCGATTTTGAACTGACCTTCCAGTTTGCTGCCTACTTTCACAACGGTCATCACTGCTTCGTGACCGGGGATCACAGGATCTTCTTTCAGATTTTTGGAGTGTACGCGGGGATGTTCTTCACCGGCACGGATAAGTTTCACGTCGGAAAAGCAAAGTCCGATGGCGTCGATCTTTACAAGAAGTTCGTCATCTTTGATCTGGGGGAGGGGCAGAACGGAAGGTTTGTTGTCCTTACCGAAATTTTCAAAATCTGCTCCGAAAAGCTGCCATGCGAGAATCTGTTCAGGCAATTTGTTCTGTTCCATTTTTTTCTCCTTTTATGATTGGAATGAATCATCGAATTTTTATATTATTATATATAATTTACACGCAATGAGGCATATTTCAAGCTGAAATTTTTTTTTGCAGGAAGTTTTTGCTTTTATTCCCCTCTGAAAAGAAGACCGCAGAGATTTCCGCACCCCTTTTTCAGACAGCTTTCTTTACACAGACGGACAATAAGAGCATGATACTCATTGAAAAGAGAAACCTTGTTTTCCAGATTGTCCATAAAAATTTTCTGCATATCATCATAAGGCATTTTCTCCTCCAATCCCAGGTGACGGGAGGCAAAGCGTCTTGTGTAGGTGTCAATGATGAACATGGGTTTACTATAGGCATACAGAAGAATGGAGTCGGCAGTTTCTTTCCCCACTCCTTTCAAAGACAGCAGTTCTTTACGCAAAGAAAATACATCAACGTTTTTCCGGTAAAAAGAATCCTTCTGCAAATAAAATTCCGCCATAACCTTGAGGTAAATACTTTTCTGACGGAAGAAGCCGGCGGGGGCAATATATTTCTGCAATTTTTCTTCCGGACAAAACAAAATCTTTTCCGCAGAATCAATACCTGCTGTTTCCAGATTTTCCAGGGCTTTTTCCACATTCACCCATGCTGTATTCTGGGTGAGGATGGCTCCCGTAATGATCTCCCAGTTTTTCCCGCTTTTACATGGCCACCAGTATTGTTTCCCGAAACGGGTGTAAAGACGGTCAAAATACAGCGGGATCAACTTGAGATTTCTCATGTCAGCACAAAACACCCATTTCCTGAACGGTCATCTCTTCCACTGTATAAACCGTCTGCAATGCTGTCATTTTCAGTTTGATTGCTTTCACCGGAGCAAATTCTGTGATCTGGGCAATGGGGTTGGCTTTGATATTGGCAAATTCCCCCTCACAGATTTTCTTCCATACATTGTTTTCATCAAGTATTTCCAGTTTATAATGGGTGGGAGTCCCGTAGGAATGGGGCCATACGGGAGTAAAAATAAAGCCTTTGATCTCTTTTTCTTCCGGAAGAGTCCAGACTGCTTCCATTCCTTTTATCACTGGCGCAGACAATTTCAGATAATCTTCCCTTTCTGTCAGATCCGGTATGCCGGAAGCGGAATTGAGCAGCTCTTCCTCCGCCTGATACAACCCCAGAAAAAGTGTGGATATTTCCGGATTCCATTCTGTCGTCTTCTCTATGGTGATCCTGATGGCATCACAGAAGGTATTTTTTACCCTCTTCAGCCGTTTGAAACCGACAGCCTCTCCGGAAAGGAGTTTTTCCCATTTTCCATTTTTTCTTACGGAAACTGTATAGGAACGGATACTCTCCCCTTTGATCATCTCTTCCTGCATTTCCATGAAATTAAAGGAGATCTCTCTGCCGAATTCAACAATACCTGCCTTATCTTTTATTGCGATATTTCCTGTAAAGACCTTCTTTTCAAAAAGGGATTCTATGGCTTGCCTGAATTCTTTCAGCCTTTCACAATCCCCCTGAGTCATCACTCCGGATCTATCCGGGGCTATCCCGATATTCATGAATCCGCCGCACCCAACACTGTGCAGATAGATATTGACAAGTGTTCCCACTGATCTCTGTTTGCCTTCCTGTTCCGGGTGATAAAACCAGCCGGGACGCAATGGGAAATCCGCTTCAAAAGGAATAAAATATTTTCCGTCACAAGTTCCTTTCATCCCCTCGTGACCGATGGTCAGACCGGGGGCGGGTTCGATCCCTTCCCGTGCCGGATTGGGGGTGTAAGTGCCGAAAGATTCTTCATGGGCAAAACCGCATTCATTGCCCACCCAGCGCAATTCCGGACCGATGTCACTGAAGATCGCTGCATCTTTCTGTAATTCACGGGCGATTTTCCAGGTGTTTTCCCAGTCATAGTAGGTGGAGGCGTCGATCCTGCGTATTTCTCTTGCCCCGCCGTAATAACCATCTCCGCCATTGGCTCCGTCAAACCAAAGTTCAAATCCCTGACCGTAATTGGAAAAGATCTCCCGCAGCTGTTCCCGGTAGACATTCAGATACTCTTCCTTTCCGTAGGAAGGATGATTTCTGTCCCAGGGGGAAACATAAAAACCGATTTCCAGTCCATTGGCGCGGCAGGCATCCGCCATTTCTCTGACCAGATCCCCTTTTCCCTTCCGCCAGGGGGAGGCAGTAATATTATGAAGCGTCGTTTTTGTGGGCCACAGACAGAACCCGTCATGGTGCTTGCATACAAGGATGATCCCGGAAAGACCGCCTTCTTTACACGCCTTCACGATTTTATCCGCATCGAAATTTTCCGGATCGAAAAGAAGCGGGGATTCATCCCCGTAGCCCCACTCTTTGTTGGTATAGGTATTCAGACCGAAATGCATGATCCCGTAAATGGCATTATGCCTTTTCTTCTGAAAAAGACTTTTGGGAACGGGACCTGAATTGTGTACGGATAAAATGGACATTTCTCTCTGCCTTCAGTTAATGTAACACTTTTTTATTTTTCCACCACTTCCCCGTAAAGGGTCATGGAGGTGGCGGAAGTTACTTTTACATGGATAAAATCACCCTCTTTGATATTTTCCGGTTTGGGGAATACCACAGTTTTGAATGTATCTGTTCTTCCTGACCACCGTTCTGCATTACGTTTGCTGGGACCTTCCACAAGAAGTTCAAAAGTTTCCCCTACAAGTGCGGTATTTTTTCTTTTATTGGTCTCTTCCAGTTCCGCAAGAAGTACCTGATTGCGCCGTTCCTTTTCCGCCTGGGGTACGTCATCAGTCATTTTTGCCGACTTTGTTCCTTTCCGGGGGGAATATTTGAAGATGAAAGCATTATCAAAGCCCACCTTGTGCATGAGAGCGTGTGTGGCATTGAAATCCTCTTCCGTTTCCGTGGGGAATCCCACAATGATATCGGTGGAAAAATTGATATGGGGTACAAGTGAACGCAGATCTTCCACGATTTTATAATACTGTGCGGAATTGTAAGGACGGTTCATCTCTTTAAGGATGCGGTCGGAACCCGACTGCATGGGAAGATGGATATTTTTACATACTTTGGGAAGTCTTGCAATGGTTTCAATGAGTTTCTTATTGAAAAATGCAGGATGGGGAGAAGTGAAACGGATGCGCCTGATCCCTTCAATGGCACTGATCCTTTCCAGAAGATCCGCAAACGGCGATTCATCATCCGGAATGGGCGGCAATACATCCCCCATACCGTAAGCGGCAACATTCTGTCCCAGAAGCATGATCTCCACCACACCTTTTTCTGCAAGCATTTCCGCTTCTTTCACAATACTGTCCGCTTCCCTGCAGCGTTCTCTTCCTCTTACATAAGGCACGATACAATAGGAACAGAAACGGTTGCATCCTCTGGAAATGGAGATAAAGGCACAATAGGGTTTATCTGCCTCCTCCACTCTGTGAGCGTCGATCCCGGGGGTATCCGCCCCGAAACGGGCGTCTTTCCGGATCTTTGCACGCTCTTTTGCAAGATCTTCAAAAATCTCCGGCAACGCATGGATATTATCTGTCCCCACAGCAAAATCCAGATGGGGGATCTTCTGCAGAAGTTCCTCTCCCCGGCTCTGCGCCATACATCCCATGATGCCGAAGATCATGTGGGGTTTTTCATAGAGAAGGCGTTTCATGATCCCCAGTTTGCCGATGGCTTTGATCTCCGCCTGTTCCCGGACGCTGCATGTATTGAGTATGACCGCATCCGCTTCCTCTTCTGTATGGACGATGGTGTGACCCGCTTCCGCAAGAAGGGCGGCGGCGGATTCAGAATCCCGTTCATTCATCTGACAGCCGTATGTCTTTATATAGATCCTCATGGGGGAGTCACCTTTCTTTATCAGTAGTTCTTATATACATACATATTGTTGCGGTGGATGATCTCTTCATCCGCATGGTATTTAAGGATGGTATGATTGCTGGAGGACTGGTAGCCGGCAAGAAGTTTGCACTCTGTGGAGGAGAAATTGGTCAGCCCCTT
>JAZKZE010000149.1:0-24854 GCA_045612485.1 Victivallales bacterium
GTGATCCCGATCATTTTCTTTTCTCTGGTCAGCGGCTCTGCCAGTTTGCCGATCAAAAAGTTTGGCAAAATCGGGATTTTTGTATTGTTATGGTATTTTGCCACATCTTTGTTTGCAGCATTTTTCGGTTGTATTCTGGCACTTGGGCTGAATCCTGAAATGCAGAATTTTTCAACTCTTTCCGGAAAATTTGCCAATGATGTTGCTTTAATGAAAATGAAAGGCGAATCCGGCGGCGGCTTTGCTCAATTTTTGAATGAATTGTTTATGAATCCTTTCCAGGCTCTTGCAGAAGGTAATTTTCTGCCTATTATTATCTTTGCCCTGCTCTTCGGACTGGCGATACGGGTTTTGATCGATAAAAACGGCGAAGAGAGCGAAATCGGTAAATCCGGCAATCTGCTGCTGCAAATCTTTGACATCTGCCAAAGAGCAGCCTTTAAGATCATTGACTGGATCATGGAATATTTTCCTGTGGGCGTTTTTGCTTTGACGGCGGTCAATTTTGCCACCTACGGAGCAAAACTTTTCATGCCTTATTTTCAAATTACGATTTGTGTCATTATCGGTGTTTTGGCGATGATTTTTGTGATTTACCCGATTTTTGTCGGAATATTCTGCAGAGAAAATCCTTACAAGATCATTTTCAAACTTAAAGAAGCGATTTTTACCGCATTCCTTACCCGCTCCAGTGCGGCAACGCTGCCCTGTTCATTCAGAGTAATGGATAGTTTGAATATCCGTCGGGAACTTTCCAGTTTTTCATTGCCGCTGGGGGCAACGATCAATATGGATGGAGTTTGCGTGCATCTGCCGGTTTTTGCCATATTGGCAGTAAATATTTTCGGGATCGACCTCTCAATGGGGCAACTGGCAATATTGGTACTCTCGGTTGTGTTTGCCTCTGTCGGAGCTGGCGGGATCCCCGGCGGCAGTGTATTCCTGCTGTTTATGGTATTAAGCAATCTCGGACTTGATGAGGCGCAGACTGCAACTATCGCAGCGTTGGCTATCGGCATCAATCCGCTGTTGGATATGTTTGAAACAGCCTGTAATGTAACTGGCGACAATGTATGCACTTACATTGTTGGCAAAAAGAACAGTATGCTTACAAAATAAGCTCCAAACTGCAACATAAACGGAATTTCAGACACGGTCTTTGAGGCTGTCTGAAATTCCGTTTTTTATTTTTCCAGCAAAAGACAGGCTGAAAAATCCGTATAAGGATGCTATGGTCGACGCTTTTTGAAAAAACAGCAAAAAATCAATTTTTCTGCTGTTGTATGGTCGTTACCGGATTATCAGAAAATTGAACCCGGCTTTTGTATCCCATCAAAAGTTGAAAAAAATTCTGTTCATGTTGTATTATGGCCAGAAGTTTTTATTGAGGAAAAATAATATGGCTCTTTACAGTTACTTACGAGTAACATTTCTTTGTCTTTCCGGGATTTTTTTCTTGTTCACTCTACTTTTTGAAATATGGCAGAAAAAATGAAAACGGGTTTGTTTTGATATTTTTGTCTACCTTATACAAATGCCCTGTGGATTATTCTCGGCATCACGGTTTTGAAAGTTTTACCGGATTTGAGTTATTCTTATTTCAGCGGAATATGGCTGTTTTCCGAACTTTTGTTGTGAATCATTTCACACCGTATGATGGAAGTAAAGACCTTCCGGAGAAAAAACGGTTTGACATGGCTTGTTCCATTGCCGGGATATTGGCAATTATTTCTTTTTGCGTTTTTATATATTTCTGGAATTTGCTCCCAAATACTTTTGGAACAGTTACAGACAAAAAACTCAAAAGTCGCAAGTTGCTATCTTTTTCGTGGCATTTAGCAGTTGTTTCGGAGAAAAAATCCTTTTGATTGTGCAGGAAATTTTTCTCTGCTGCATAAAAAGGCAAAAACAGAGATATTTTCGCTATTTAACGAAGCGATAACCATTTTATATTAACTTGCAACTGTTTGAGCTTGGGAGAATTTTCCGAATTAAGCAAAATTGGTCGACCATTTTTTTGAACTCTCTCAATCCAGTCCTTTATGGCAGGATTTTTTTGTCGTACTTTTATCCAAAAATCAATTTCTGTTTGGATTTTTTGTGTCTGCGCTGCTGTCGGTAAAGAATACCTTGAACGGAATGATGCTTGCAAAATAATATGTCCGGATGTATATTTCTTTGAACTGGGCTGCTTTTTTGATATGGGAAAATAGTATGAATATAAAAGATAATATCAAAACAAAAATTGAAAATTTGTGTTCCGCAATGGAAGCGGGCGATCATAAAGTTTTTACTGAAATTATTTCATCAGAGAAAAACTGGAAAAAAGCTGAAGAACAGCTTTCTGAGATCAAAGAATTTATACAAATCCACAAACCATAATTCAACTTGATATTGAGGAATAAAGAAACTTGTATTTTCCGGAGAAAAGCCCCGGATAATGGAAAGAATGGGTAAATAGAATATGGCTGTATCGGAAGCAACGAAACGCAACTGGAAAAAATTGAACTCCGGGAGAAAGGGGAAACTTCTGCATGGAGCAAACAAATCTTTTTCCGGAAAAAAAATTTATCCAGCGGAGTATGTGACGGATCCCGGAAGTGCCGCCTTCCTGGATAAGTTCACCTCCCTTTGCCGTAAGTATGATATTTCCCGGAAAGATGCTCTTTTTTCCCTCGCTTTGCTTATGTTGGAAAAACGGAAGATCCTGCATAAGGAAAATGTAAAAAAGTTTCTGCTTGAATACCCATGGAAAGCAGAACCTTCTTTGATGAAACTATCCATTCCTTCTTCCCAACGGGATCTGCCCGGACTGGTTTACCAAAGTCTGCTTTCTGAAGGGGAAAAAAATCATTCGGGAGCTTATTATACACCGGAAGATACTGTCCGGAAGATGCTTGTTTCCATTGAACCGGGAGCCGGAAAACTTTTTCTCGATCCCTGTTGCGGAAGCGGATCATTTCTTCTTTCATTTGATACGGAAGATCCGCAGCTTCTTTACGGGTGTGATAAAGATCCCCTGGCTGTGTTTACCGCAAAATTGAATCTGTTATGCAAATATGCCCATTGTGATTTTACGCCGCAGGTGTACTGTTGCGATTTCCTGGAAGAAAAAAAACTTTTCTCTTCCCTTTCCTTTGATTTCATCGTTACCAATCCCCCCTGGGGCGCTGAAAAAAATAAAAGACACAATGGACGCAAAGAAAATACCTTTCACCTTTTTTATGAGAAAAGCTGTTCTTTGCTGAAAGAATATGGCAGGATCATTTTTCTTTTTCCTGAAGCCGTTCTGAATATCCGCTCCCATAAAAATCTGCGGGAATTTATTTTGACGCAGACAGGGCTTGAAAAGATCTCATTTGTTTCCGGTTCATTTGCTTCCGTAATGACAAAATATATATTTACAGATTCTGTCAAAGGAAAGAAAAACTCTTCTTTCCTGCTGGAAAAAGACGGGGAAGCTCTGAAAATGGATATTCCGGAGATCCTGGAAAATAAAGATTTTTTGATTTCTTTCATCCGGAAAGAGGAAGCGGGCATTATAAAGAAAATGGAAGAAAGAAAGGTATATGATCTTTCAGAAAGTATTTTTGCGCTGGGGATTGTTACCGGAGATAATGCCCGTAAAATCAAAAAGACCTTTGAAGAGGGAATGGAAAAGATCTATACCGGAAAGGAAATTTGCCGCTATACACTGAAAAAAGCGGAAAATGCTGTTGTTTATGATCCTGAAAATTTCCAGCAATGTGCAAAGGAAGAGTATTACAGGGCAGGGGAGAAACTTGTTTATAAATTTATCTCCCGTTTTCCCGTTTTTGCATACGATCCTTCCGGAAGTCTTTTCCTCAACAGTGCCAATATCCTCATTCCATCCATTCCAGGCATGAGGATCAAAACGGTTCTTGCCTTCCTTAATTCCAGACTCTTCCGCTTTTATTACGATTTGAAATTTGCGGATATGAAGATCCTGAAAAGCAATCTCCTTACTCTGCCTTTTCCTGCTGCCGGGGAAAAATGTAATAAGGAAATGGAAAAATATGTCAATGATATTCTTGCCGGAAACGGGGAAACGGATGAGATGATCCAGAAAATCGTTTATGACTGTTTCGGACTTGATGAAAAAGAGATCGGAATCGTGGAAGAATATCTGGAAAAAATTTCCGGGGAAAAGAAAAGTACCGGACAGTAACTTTTTCTTTCCCCGGATAATGAGAATCTGACTCTGTCAGAACAAAGTCTTATTTATATACGGGACCGAAGTTGGCGCAGGCGCGGTAATCGGCTCCTTCTTTATCCATTCCGAATGCACTCCATGTGGAGGGACGGAAGATCTTTTCTTCCGGTACGTTGTGCATACAGACCGGGATACGCAGCATGGAGGCAAGTGTGATCAGATCCGCCCCTATGTGACCGTAGTTGAATGCTCCGTGATTGGCTCCCCAGTTTGCCATGACGCTGTATACATCCTTGAAGGCTCCTTCTCCGGTGAGATTGGGGATGAACCATGTGGTGGGCCAGCCCGGATCGGTGCGTTTGTCAAGGATGTCATGCACTTCCTGCGGAGGCATGTAGGTATAACCTTCGGCGATCTGGATGACGGGACCAAGTCCTTTGATCCGGTTGATCCTTGTCATGGTGACAGGCATACCGCCTGCGGTGACAAAGCGGGAGGAGAATCCGCCGCCGCGGAAATAGCCCAGATTGGCAGGACACCATGTGGTGGCTTTCAGACATTCGGAAGCATCTTTTTCTGTAACCTCCCAGAAAGGTTTCATCACAGGATTTCCATCAGCGTCTTTCATTCTTCCTGTGGCATCCATGGTGGTGGCTCCGGAGTTGATCAGATGGATCATGCCGGGGATATCCAGTTTGACGCCGGTAGCCTTTTCAATGGCTTCCGGACTCCAGTAAGTACGCACATCGGAGAAGGCGGAAGCTGTATTGGTAAGGAGATGACCGAAAAGCATTGCCACGCCGTTGAGACCGTCATTTTCTGTTGCGACGATATGGGGTTTGCGGATGCCGTTCCAGTCAAAAGAGGAGTTGAGAATGGTTTCCATAAAGTCGCCGTTGGGCATGTGGTCGGTCCACTGTCTCTGACCCTGGAATCCTGCAAGAATGGCATTGTGGCCCATGGATTCTTCCACCCAGCCGATGTCGGCAAGTTTTTTGTTTCCGGTCATCAGGTCTCTGGCGATCATTGCCATTTTTACACAGTAATCGAACGTTTCCCGTTTCTTTTCTTCGCTGTGACGGGTCTTTTCATCGTTATAGAAATCTTCACTGAAGGGGCAGTTTTCCTTTACCCATGCAGAGGCTTTTGCAAATTCCGCTTCGTCATAGATCTTTTCATTGACCCGGCGGATGATTTCTGTCATATCCACGCTTTCACAGCGCATGTCCAGATATTCTTCAAAGAATTCAGGAGCGATGATGGAGCCGGCGATCCCCATGGAAACACTGCCGATGGAAAGATAGGATTTTCCCCGCATTTCCGCAACCGCAATACCGGCACGGACAAAACGCAGGATCTTTTCCGCCACATCTTCCGGGATGGTGGTCTCATCTGCATTCTGTACATCTTTTCCGTAGATGCCGAAAGCAGGCAGTCCCTTCTGGGAATGGGCGGCAAGAGCTGCGGCAAGGTAAACTGCCCCGGGGCGTTCCGTTCCATTGAACCCCCAGATGGCTTTGGGGGTATGACGATCCATATCCATGGTTTCGGAACCATAGCACCAGCAGGGGGTTACGGTAAGGGATACTCCCACATTTTCTTTTTTGAATTTTTCCGCACAGGCGGCGGCTTCCGCCACTCCGCCGATGGTGGTATCGGCAATAACACACTCCACCGGAGTACCGTCTGCATAACGCAGAGTGTTGCTGATAAGTTCTGCGGCGGATTTTGCCATATTCATGGTCTGTACTTCCAGGGATTCCCGGATGCCTTTGCGTCTGCCGTCAATGGCAGGACGGATTCCTACTTTCGGATTCATGTCTATCTCCTTACGGTTGATTTTATCTGATTGTATCTGTTTACTGTAAAAGAATACTTTCAGCGGGAATATTTTAACATAATATAGAGAATTTGTCAAGAAAAAATCTTCTTTTCCAGTATCTTTTTCCAATGTTTTTTATGAAGAAAAGTGCCATTATGAGCATTTTTGCTTTACGGCGGAAAGAAGAAAACGGGCAAAATCCAGATCGGAAGGAAGAAGATTGTGTTCCAGAAGTGTGGAAGTCTTTATCCACTTGATTTCCTGTCCTTCCTTTCCTGTGGGTCCCAGTTTTTCCATTTCCCCGGGGGAGGGGAATGTCCGGACAAAATGCAGGATGAAGAGTCTGCCTTTGCTTTCCACTTCCGCGTAACCGATCTCATCAAGAGTAAATACCTTTATTCCCAACTCTTCAGAAAGTTCTCTTTTTGAGGCTTCTGCAAGAGTTTCCCCTTTTTCAAATTTTCCGCCGGGAAATTCAAAGTATCCTTCCAGAGCGGTTCCTTTTCTTCTTCCGCATATAAGGATATTTTCCCCCTGCCGGATGACACAGGCGCACACATGGATCTTTTCCATATTTATTCCTCCCATGCTTTATTGCCCAGCAGACCTTCTGCAAAATAAACGGGGGCATATCCCAGTTCTGTTGCTTTGCGTATGGCTGTTTCCATTCTTTGCAGATGGTCGGGCAGATAATGGATATAGTGGGGGAAAGAGTATTGTTCATGAGTTTCCAGACTGACGATCTCATGTTTTCTCTTTCCTGTATGATTGCTTTCCATAAGGGAAACGATCTCTTCCGGCGTAAAGTAATTGCAGATGAGATCCCCCCGCAGATAGAGTATGGAATCATTGAAATCAAAGAGCATTTTGTTCTTTTCCAGATACAGACATTCCCGCAGATTCCGGAAAAATCCGATATCGCACAGATGACTGGAATGTTGTTTTTCCGTGAGAGAAGTTTTCGGGTTGATAAACTGACTTGTCATGACTGCGGCACCCCGTTTCACCAGTTCAGCCAATCCGTCGGGCCGTACCATGGACCAGTGGGCGGCAACAGGGGGAATGAAACTTTTTTCCCCGGCAAAACGGATAACTTCCTGCTTGATGAGATCAAAATCCTCCCCGACTTTTTCCGCCGGAGCATTCTGGTAGGGCCGGTCGGGGAATTCGGAGCAGGCGTGCCAGGACATTTTCAGCCAGTGGGCATTGTCGGTAAATTCGCTTCTGTATATATCCGGCATATCTTTAAGCGTGGGCTTTTTCTCATGGTGATCGTTGCGGTAAAAAAGGTTCAATGTGATTTTTGTGCCGTAGAGCTCATGCATTTTTTTGAAGAAGGCAAGATAAAACTGATCAAAAATGGATGCCGGACGATTTTCGATAAGTTCTGTCCAGAAAAAACTGTTGTCATCGGTGAAGAAATTGTATCTGGGAAAGGAATTTTTATCATAGAGGACTTTGATGGTGTTCGTATATATCCCGCAGGAATTTTCCGCTTTCATGGTAATCTCTGTGATTTTTTCCTTTACAGGGATGGTGGCGGAAAACGTTTCCCCGTTGCGTTCCGCTTCGATCCCGTTGACTGTGACAGATGCGTCCTCCGGGGCTGTGCCGCTCACCGGCAGGAAAAGGGTGCCGTCTTTTTCTGTTCCGTAGAATTTATTGACAATGGTTCCTGTACGCAGAGATGTGATTTTGCTCATGTAATGTTCCTCCTGTTTCGCAATGTATAATTTACTCCGGAAAAGAAAAATATACAAGGTATTTCAGACGGGTGTCTTGAAAAAACAGGAAAAAAGAGTATATTAAGTTAAAGGGCAGGGATATACACCGCCTGTGATGCAGAAAGACAGAGTTGTTGCAGAAAAATGTAAAGTAAAATATGGAGCAGTATGATGAATTCCGCACATTATAAAAAATTTACGCTGATCGAACTTCTTGTTGTTATCGCCATTATCGCTATCCTTGCAGGGATGCTTCTTCCCGCTTTGGGAAGGGCAAGAGAAAGTGCCAGGGATATTACCTGTACAAACAAACGCAAACAGCATTTTCTCTATCATGCTTCTTATCAGTCTTCCTATAAGGATTGGTCTCCCAGCGGCGGGTATGTGGCGAACCGTGATTATGCACCCAATCTTGTCCGCCTTCTGGGGCAGCCAACTGCCAGTTACTGGGGGCTTGGGATCGCACCGTGGAAGTTTGCCGATGGAAAAAGATATAATATCCTTTTCTGCGATACTGCGGAAACCTATGCAAAATCTTATTTTACAAGTTTTGTGGTCTGTGCCAATCTGAGCGGGGATGGCAGCAAGCGTACAGAACGCGGCCTTGAATGGATCAGGGATAAAAACAGGGGATTTTTCAAGCCTTCTTCCATCAAACATCCTTCTGCTGTTCACTGGATGCACTGTGCCAACACTTATTCCAGCAATTATTTTCACATGTGGCACAGCCGGATGATGAAAGGAACGACCATTTCCTTTATCGACGGCAGTACCCGCTATATCCACTTTATCGGAAATCCGAAAATGTGGACACCCACGATCGATTATCAGGGACTTAAAGCTACTGATTCACGCTTTATCCGGAGATTTACCATTTCCAATGCCAATACAAATGGTTATCCCTGTATCGGAAATTTTGATAAAAATTGATCGTTTCTGCTGTTGAAAACAGAAAAAAGATTTTTACAGAAAAACAGAAGCTCCGGAAGGAACTTCTGTTTTTTTTCTTGCCGTAAACCCTGTCCGGAAGAAAAAATAAGTGCCTACAATGGAAAATAGTTTGGTTTTGTCTTTATTATCCTGCATCAAAGAGAAAATCTGTCTTGTAATTTACATGAAGTGGTGCTATATTATAGAGATTAAAAAAGGTGCATTTCCCTTCCCGGGAAATTGCATGGAGTATTCCGAATAAAAAAATCAACAAAAGAAAAACAAACAAAAATGGCTAAAGAAGCAACAAAAGTTTACGTTGATCTGAGCAACACACTCACAATGGAAGAACTGCTCACCGGAGCAGTAAAAAGCAACAATTTTGCGGAAGATACCATTATCTCCGGTAAGATCGTTGAAAAACGTCAGGACAGTGTCCTTGTTGACATCGGTTACAAAGCGGAAGGTATGCTTGCCTCCACTGAATTCAGATGCTGGGATGACGTGAAAGTCGGCGACAGCGTGGATGTGTACCTCGAGTCCATCGAAAACGAAAACAATATGCCCGAACTCTCCCTCTCCAAGGCCAACTTCATCAAAGCCTGGGACAAGATCACTTCCGAATACGGCGAAGGCAGCATCATCAAGGGTCTTATGAAACGCCGTGTCAAAGGCGGTATCATCATCGACCTGGAAGGTGTGGAAGCATTCCTGCCCGGTTCCCAGATCGATATCGGCCCTGTGAAGAACATGGATGAATTCATCGGTAAGGAATATGACCTGAAGATCCTCAAAATCAATCAGGAACGCAAAAATATCGTTGTCTCCCGCAGAGAACTTCTGGAAGAATCCCGCAAAGACCGCCGTACCGCCCTCCTCAAAGAAATGGATCGCGATCAGGTTCGCAAAGGTACTGTCAAGAATATCACCGATTTCGGTGCCTTCATCGATCTCGGCGGCGTGGATGGTCTTCTCCACATCACCGATATGTCCTGGGGCAGAATCTCCCATCCTTCCGAAATGCTGGAAGTCGGTCAGGAAATCGAAGTTGTTGTGCTTGACATCGACTTTGAAAAAGAACGCGTTTCCCTGGGGCTCAAACAGAAAACCCGCAATCCCTGGGACGAAGTGGAAGGCAAATATCCTGTTGGAGCTTCCATCAAGGGCCGCGTAGTCAATATCATGCCCTACGGTGCATTTGTTGAACTGGAACAGGGTGTGGAAGGTTTGATCCACGTTTCCGAAATGAGCTGGACCAAACGCATTACCAAAGCCGGTGATGTTGTCAGCGTCGGCGAAGAAGTGGAAGCTGTTGTTCTGGATATCGACAAAGAAAACAAAAAGATCTCTCTGGGTCTGCGTCAGAAAACCCGCAATCCCTGGGAAGTTCTTGCTGAAAAATATCCTGCCGGCAGCCGCGTAAAAGGCAAAGTCCGCAACATGACCACCTACGGTGCATTCGTTGAAATCGAAAACGACATTGACGGTATGATCCATGTTTCCGACATGAGCTGGACCCGCAAGATCAACAACCCCAACGAAGTGCTGAAAGTGGGCGAAGAAGTGGAAGCTGTCATTCTGGACATCGATCCTTCCCAGCAGCGCATCTCCCTGGGTATCAAACAGCTGGAAGAAGATCCCTGGGCCGGTATCGAATCCATCTACAAGATCGGTGATGCTGTTTCCGGTAAAGTGACCAAGATCACTGCTTTCGGTGCCTTCATCGAACTTTCCCACAAGATCGACGGTCTCGTTCACATCTCCCAGATCAGCAAAGACCGCGTGGAAAAAGTGAAAGATAAACTTGCTCTCGGTCAGGATATCGAAGCACGCGTCATCAAAATCGACAAAGATGAACGCCGTATCGGTCTCTCCATCAAAGCTATGGAAGAAGGCTTCTCTGAAGCTGATCTCAAAGCTGCTGAACAGGAAGTCACCGCTGCACTGCCCCCCTCCGGAAATCTGGTGGACATGGGCGATGCTCTCGGAAAAGCCTTTGAAGGTCTTGACTCCGAAAACGAATAATCTGAATAATCACCTGTATCTATAAAAAAGGAGCCGGAAAAAATGGATGAGCAGAAAGAAAAAAATGCACAGATGACTTTTGATTTCGGCTTTACTGACGATTCCGTACAGGAAGTGGAAGTTATGGATATAGGAGATGCAGAAGATTCACAGGGACTCCCTCCGGATAATCTTATGCCGGAAGGGGAGTCCCTTTCCCTTTCAGAGCCGGAAGAGGAGATGGAAGAAGAGTTCCCCGTTGAAGCGGAAGAGAAAGAGTCTGCTTATGAAGAAGGGGAGGAAGGTATTGAGATCATCAGCGATGATGAACCTTTTGTTTCTTCCGGCGTTGAAAAGGAAAATGAGTCTGTTGCAGAGCGTGGGCAGAATGAAGATATTCCTGCGGCAGAGTCCGTTGCTGAACCTGTTCCTGTAAAACGTGAGAAAGTACTTGCATTTGATGTAAAAAATGTAAGAAGAAGTGCCCTGGCATTTCTTGCTTCACTGGGGGCTGATGCTGTTGCCGCGGATGTACCGCTCCGCTACCGGAAATATGTTGTGGATGCAGCGGCATGCTGGTGCAGTCCGGACAGTAAAAAAGGAATGAAAGCAAGCCGTACAGCTGCTGTGCAGGTCGTAATGAAGGATTCTGCATTTTTTACTGAAAAAGGGAAACTTCTTCCCCTTCTTGCGGAAGCTAAGGAGGAGCTGGAAAACTTGAAAAAAGAGATCCGGACAAATGAACCTTCTTTACGGATCTGCGATACCCTTTTCTGTGATGAGGGGAGGTGGGATTATTCCCGGTCTGCCGATCCCCGGTATAAAGAATTGCTTGATAAGATTGCCGGATTGGAAAAAACTCTTTTCAGGGGGACTGTTTTTGACAGATTGCGTAAAACACGTTCCGCATCGGAATTTTATCTGGTTGTTCCGGAAGATTTCATTGCAAAAGAATCTGTTCCGGAAGAGTGGGGACTTGTTTATGTGAAAAAAGATCTTTCCTTCCATCTTGTGAAAGAACCCGGAACGCTTGTTTCAAGTCCGGAGGATATGAATTTCCTTGCTCTGAATATTGCCCGTGCTTCTATGCAGAATGTACTTTTTGCCAATGGTATCCTGAAGAGCGGGGATAACTGGACTCTTATCAGACAGCCGAGAAAACGCAGAGCCTGAGCTTTGTCCGGAAATTTTTCTTTCTTAACACTTTTTACTATTTAAAGAAAAAGGATCTTCTTTATGTTGAACATCCCGGCACTTTTTGTTTACCTTCTGGCGACCGGATTCGGCTGGATCATAGGAAAATGCAGCCGCAGTTTTTTGCGGAAAACTGCGGTGTTTCTGGGCAGTGTCATGTATATATTCCCCTGCTTCGGCAAACTGTGTCTTGTAAATGTGATGACAGCATTTCCTGAAAAAAGCCGGGAGGAGGCTGCAAGAATTGCAAAAGAAAGTTTGCAGAACCTTGTGCTTACTGTTCTGGAATTTTTCTGGATAAGGCAGCATCCGGATAAACTGTGTGAGATCGTGGATATTTCAGCTTCTGATGCCGCTGCTGCGGAAGGTTTGAAAAAAACAGAAGAAGGCAAAGGGGCTATTCTGGTGACTCCCCATCTGGGAAACTGGGAATTTTCCGGAAGAATACTTGCCCAGGTCTATAAATATAAAATGGCAACAGTTGTACGCAGTACCCGGAATCCCTATCTTGATAAACTTGTCAGCGGAAGCCGCAGTTCCGGCGGAGATGTGGAGATCATTTATTCCAAAGGCGGGGCGAAAGCGATGAATATAGCTTTGAAAAGCGGAAAAACTCTGGGGATCCTTATTGATCAGAATGTGAAATTGCGTCACGGCGGGATTTTTGTAAATATGTTCGGACTTCCGGTTCCTGTGAGCCGGGCACCGGCAGCTCTGGGCAGAACGCAGGACAGATTTTTTGCGGTGGGAGCTACTTTGCGGAAAAAAGACGGAACTATGGCAAGTTTTCTGAAAACCTTACCGAAACCGGCAAAAGAGTATGAAAGTGATGAGGAGTTGATCCAGGCATTGACAGATCTTTCCGAAGAGTTTATCCGCATGGCTCCGGAACAGTATCTGTGGATGTACAGGCGTTTCCAGTATATACCCCACGGGACACCGGAAGAGATCGTGAAAAGGTATCCTGCTTATGCAAAGTTTCCCAACAAACATTTTTACACAAATAATCCTCTGGAATTGGGAAGAAGAAAATAATACATCCTGTTATATATGGAAAGGGGAAGGATTGCGGTAACGCAATTCTTCCCCTTTTGTTTTCTGTACAGATCGTTTGGATCAGTTCCAGCCCCAGTAGGAGGCATCGCTTCCCATGTACCGCAGAAAGATTTTTTTGGGATCAATGCCGAAGGGGGCGAGCAATTCTCCGAATTTAACAGGAAATGCTTTGGCAGCTTCTTCTGTAACGGAACCAATGAAAGCAATGACGATAAAAGCAGAATCATTGTTTACTGTACCGCCGAAAGAGATGGTCATATTGCTTTCAATACGCACCTGTACAACACTTTCCGGTTTGTTGAGTGTTTCTGCACAAAGTCTGCTTATGGCGATGGCAAGAGTTTTTTCCTGATCTTTTGTAAGAGCAGCGGATGTTTCAAGTTTGACAGAGGGCATGATCTATTCCTTTCTTTTTCAGGTATCCGGATGTAATTTATCATATTTCCGGAAAAATGCAAGAAAGATAAGGTTTATTCAGAAAAAAATTGTTTTTACAAAGAATCAGAACATAATTTGAAAATGGCAATCTAATAAAGTAAAACAATATTTTACGGAGGGGGATATGGAGAAAACTGCCATTGCCAATAACAGATTCGATCTTGTTGCCCTGTGGGATTCCTGGGGGAATGATGTAAATAATTACGGCGTCTGGATAGGTCAGAACCGTTTCGGACTTCTCCTTTTTCTGCTGGGAACGGCGATCGCATTGTTTTTATTTTTATTTACACTGCTTTTTCTGAAAAAACTTCTGTTTCCCCGTCTGAAACAGAAACATAAACGTATGGCTGTGTTGTGGGAATCTCTTGTATTGCCGGCGGCATTTCTTATTTTGTTTGCAGGGATTTCCATAAGCAGTCACCTTGTGGCTTTTCCGGAAAAACTGGAACTGTATCTCAACAGGGTCTTATATGCCATGTTTATTGTGATCCTGTTGAACGGGGCATTGCGTTTTATTCATAATCTCAATGATCTTCTGGTGGAGAAATTCCGAACGAAAGATCCGGAATCTTATAATGTAAACAAACTTTTTATGGATCTCTCCCGCAGTGTGATCAAACTGGCAATATGGGTTTTCGGGGTGATTTTTATATTGCAGGATATTTTCGGACTGCATATTACAGCATTGATGGCAAGTGCCGGGATACTGGGATTGGGGATAGCGTTTGCTGCACAGAATACCATCGGCAATCTTTTCGGGGCATTTTCCATTCTGGGAAGTAAATTATTCAAAGTGGGGGACTGGATCAAAACAGGAAATACAGAGGGGATCGTGGAACAGATCGGCTTCAGAAGCGTACGCGTACGGGCATTCGGAGGACGGCTGATCGATGTACCCAACCGGCTCATTGCCGATTCCCAGGTGGAAAATTTTTCCAACCGGGAATATTGGCGGGAGCATTTTGTTTATTCTCTCACCTATCAGACCAGTGCGGAAAAAATGGAGAAGGCCATTGAAATACTTAAAGAGATCGGACGCGATATGGAAGAGGAGCTGCTTCCCGGAAAAGTTCCGGAATTTGCTTTTCTGAACTGTTCAGCAAGTTCCCTGGATCTGGACGGCTATGTATGGTTCCGGCAGATGGACTGGTTTTCCATGCGGGCGGCAAGGGGACGCTTCAATCTGGAAGTCGTAAAAAGATTCGGGGAAAACGGTCTGGAATTTGCCTATCCCACAACAACGGTATATCTTGCTGATGCGGGACAGACTCCGGTACCGTAAATATTATTTCATGGAAAGGGTTACTACAACCGGGTAATGGTCGGAAGCAAAGCCTTTAGGGAACTTTGTATCTATAGTTTTATGGGAATAAACGGTGAAGGAATCAGATACAAAGATAAAATCAATGGGGTAAGGAGTCGTATAGGTTTTTCTTCCGTAGGAATGGAAGGTCTGGATCGGGCCTTCGTGAGGGGTACGGGAGATCCGGGAGGAATCCTTCAGGAAGGAGGCGGCAGTCTTCCAGGTGGGGGTATCGGGGCGGGAATTGAAATCTCCGGTAAGGATGAGAGGAGCGTTTGCCGCCTTTTCTGAAGCGTGTTTTTTCAAAAGTTTGATCCCGTTGATCCGGGCGTCCTCACTGTAGTTGTCCAGATGGGTATTGTAATAGATAAAGGTTTTGCTGTTCTTCTTATCCCGGAAAAGTCCCCAGGTGGCAATGCGGGGGTGACGGCTCTTCCAGGAACGGAAACCGGGGACATCCGGTTTTTCAGACAGCCCGAAGGTCCCGCTGTCAAGCACTTCAAAACGTTCCTTCTTGTAAAGAATGGCGGAAAATTCCCCCTGATCCATGAAATCGTTTCTGCCTTTGCCGATAAAAGCAAATTTACCGTCGGCAGTCAGGTCATCCAGCTGATTACGGTAGGCTTCCTGAACTCCGAAAATGTCAAAATCATTCTGCCGGATAATGGTAAGACAGCGGGCTTTGCGTTCTTCCCATGAGTGAGGTGTTTTATCTACCGGGCAGCGTACATTGAAGGTTGCAAGGGTGAAAGTATCGCCGGAATGGGTAAATGATTTACATCCGGAGAGAAGAAAAAAAGGCAGAAGAGTGAGAAGGGAAAATTTGGACATGGCGAGATTTCTCCATTGATTTGTTTTTGTAATACCATAGGTGTGTGATACATTAATTTATCCCGATTCAGTGAAAAAGCAAATATTATTCAAAAAAACTCCGCAGAGTTGATATCCTTTAAAGAGGTAATAATTGTTTACTGATGCAGGGGAGTTGACATCCGGGTGAACGGGCTTTTAATGTAACGGAAAAACTGAAAAAACTTTTTGAAATCAAAAAGTGTACCTGCCTGAAACTATCTGATAATATATAAGAAAAGGGTATCTTGCAGAATTTTTTTTACAGAATTACACAGCTGTTCCATAAAATCATGGAAAAAAGAGAAATGTTCGGTTGCCAGGCGAGGCGGTTGCCGCCGAGCGCGCAGTGGATGAGCGAATGAACCGCAGGGCAATCGCCTTGCGGACGCTCACAAGGAATTGTGAGCGTATGAGCCAGCAGCGAGCACTAAGCCGCGAGAGAATGAGGGCGTTTTTTGCCCGAATGAACGCAGGCGCATATATATGGAAAAAGAAACTGCCGCATTACGAAAGAGTTTGACAGCACAAAAGGAAAAAGTGAGGGAGATAGGGGAGAGAAAAAAGCAAAATGCGTTTGGGACTCTCTCCTGAAGGTTGCACAAAACAGGATAAAGAAGTATTTTTGAAAAAATCTGACAAAATCACTTTTTTAAAAGCAGATTTCTTTACGCACATAATTTTGTAAAAATATGCCATTTTTACAAAATTATGGGATAGCTGTGGAAACGAATCATAAAAAAGACATTATGAGAGTTACGGAAAAGCTCCCATAATGTCTTATTTTTTTATCTGAAATTATTTCAGAAATTCTGCGGATCAGATTTCAGCAGAGAGAATGAGATCCAGTACTTCTTTGGCTTCACCGGAAGTAATGTCCTTATCCCAGTTGGCTGCAAGACCTTTTTTGATGACTTCCACATCGTTGCCGAATTCAGCACGGGCAGCACACAAAGCACCTTTGGCAAAGTTCAAAGGTTTGACACCCTGACTCAGGCAGAGACGCATGGTTCCCACTACACGGTCATCCCAGGAGAGTTTCCGGGGAATGTCACGGATCACGCGGGAGATGGAGTCGGAAAGATAAACATTCTGCATACGTTCAATAAGTCCTTCTGCGTAGTTGCGCATCCCTTCCGCAGTAAACATATCATCCACTCCGGCATATTTTTTGCAGAGGGCAACTCCGGATTCTTCCACAAATGCCTTGTGACCGATTTCCAGAATTTCAGGGTGTGCCGTAAGTTCGGACATCTTTTCCAGCCCTTTGGAGGCTCCAATGATCGCCATCAGGAAGTGGGTGGCATTGTGACCATAAAGTTTGGCAAATTCAAAGGGGAAGAGGTCGGTTTTTTCATAAAGGCTCTTTACAGCGCGGTTTGCCACGCCGGGAGCATCGGAAATCAGGATCCAGTTGAACTCTTCCACAAGGTGGGCGCGTCCGGCACCGGGGAAAAGTTCGGTGAGATTACGGCTGGCGCAATCGGCATCCCTTGCTACGTCACTCATTTTGCCGATCACGGTATTGAGGTAGTAGGTATTGGGGAATTTTTCTGCAATTTCTGCTTCCAGTTTCTCAGCAGCATGGTTGTCATTTTCGGCAGTATAGATGTAGCGTACTTTTTCCGGATTGCGGCGGAAGCCTTCTTTCAGCCATGCGGCGGTGGGACCGAAGAATTTCACGCTGGGGAGGGCGGTGGCGATTTCCTGGGCTTCAGCAGCGGCGGCAATAAGTTTTTCCTTTCCTTCCGGATCAGCGGGGGAATAGACTTCCAGATTTTTGTATTCTTCCTGAAAGACATGGTCTTTTGCTGCGATATTTACTGTGATTTTTCCTCCGTTATTGTTTACACCATTGCGGACGAAATCATCCACTTCCGCGATAACAATACGGTCAAATCCGCCTTTACTTGCACCGGAAACAAAGATGCCGGTCTGAATGGGGCCAAGCCCGATCCCAAGAAATGTTTTCATTTTTTCTCCTTTTTTTCCTGTTTTTCAGGATGATTGTGTAATGCGGTATTTACTATACTTGTATATAAAGAAAAATGCAAGGGGTGAGCCGTGAAAATAGCAAAGGAAATTTGACACGGAAGAACTTTTGCAGTATATTAATGGGATATCGCTGGATGTTTTAAGTGAATCCCGGTGCAATTCCGGAGCTGTCGCGCAACCGTATAGTCGGATCCTGGAACATCCGTAATGTTTTGATGCAGGTTCTGCGTTGCCTGTATCGTGTGCGCATGACACAGAAAGGAAAACACAAATGTTTACGCACGCTCACGCACTGTCGGCGGCAAAATCTTTGCCGGGTATCTCTGTACGGAAATGCAAAAGAAATTGCAGAAAAGTACACTCTTTTACTCTCATCGAACTTCTTGTGGTGATCGCCATTATTGCCATCCTTGCGGGAATGTTGCTTCCGGCATTGTCAGCGGCGAGGGAAAAAGCAAGAGCCATCTCCTGTGTAAACAATCAGAGGCAGGTAACACTTCTGCATTTGAGTTACACCGATAATTCCAAGGGATATTTCTGCATTTCCTATGACGGAAACTCTCTTTACTGGAATGTGGGGATGGATGCTTCCTGGAACAAAAATCAGCCGGGAATATTGGCGGATACTCTGGGATTGAATCTTAATGCAGGCAATTCCAAAGTTTACCAATGTCCCACCTTTACCGATTCTGCAACATCCTGGGATGCAAAATTTGTGGGGTATGGTTATAATGAATTTCTGGGACCGGAAATGAATTACGGCGGGGGAAGTAAAGCATGGAATGGTTATAAGATCGACCACATCAAACGCACAAGCGATGTTTTTATTACTGCGGATTGTGCCTATCTCAATACCACAAACAATAAATATGAGCCTTGCGATTTTGCCCGGGCGCCGGAAGGCAGGGGCGGAACGGTCAATAACAGTATGATTTCCGCCGGAACCATCGACTTCCGCCACAGTAAACGTGCTGCAGCCGGGATGATCGATGGTCACGTGGAAAACATAGAGAAAAAGGGGATAAAAATCTCCCTTGCCGGTGACGGCGGTAAAAGGCTCGGTTTCTTTGAACAGAAATATTATGACCCGGAATTGTAAAAAATGTTGCAAAATATCATTCTGCTTTTTATGATTCTTTCCTTCCCCCTTTACATGAGGGGGGAGGAAGTTTGCCGTATCGTTTCCCTTTCCCCGGCAGTTACAGAGATCATCTGTCATCTGGGCGGGGAAAAGTCTCTTGCCGGCAGATCTTCCGCCTGTGATTATCCGGAAAGCGTGAAAAAACTTCCTGTTGCCGGTGGATTTGCCAAACCGTATATGGAAAAGATCCTTCTGCTCCGCCCCCGGTATCTTCTTACCAATGACCTGATCAATCCTTCTGCGGCGAAAAAGTTTGAGTCTGTGGGAATAAAGTGTGTGATGAAGCAGATCGTCAACGTGGAAGATTATTTTTACTGGGTGGACCTTATTGGAAAAATATTGAAAAAAGAGAAGGCTGCAAAACAGGAAATGCTGCGGGTGAAAAAACTTCTTGCAGAACTTGCCGCAAAGCAGACCGGGAAAAAGCTGAAAGCATTGTGGATCATCTGGGATTCCCCCATTATGATTGCCGGAAAAAATTCTCTTCTCCACAATGCCATGGAATATGCCCAATGCCGTAATGTCGCTGAAAATGTGAAAAGTGATTATTTCCGGGCTTCTGCCGAATGGCTGGCAAAATCCGATCCGGATCTTGTCATCTTTCCGCAATTGACGGAAAAGAAACGGCAGGAACTTTCCAAAAAATATCCCTGGAACTGTATGAGAGCATGGAAGGAAGGAAAAATCATTTCCCGACTGCCGGAAGATCTGCTTTTGCGTCCGGGACCGCGTTTTTTTGACGGGATATATTTGCTGCATAAAGAACTTTTTGCGGAGAAAAAGTAAAATATTTCTTCTGCCTGTCAGAAATGGTAAACGATCTTTCTTACTGTTTCTAGAGCCGCCTTTGCTTCCCGGGTATCGAAACCGTGTTTCCTGCAATGGGAAGGACTGATCCGGAAAAGTTTTTTATATGCGTTGCTGTAAAAAGCCGCTGTTTCATAACCGGTTATACGGGCGATCTCTGCAATGCTGTATTGCGTTTCATTCAGCATCCAGCAGGAATTGAGCAATCTTGCCTGAATGACGAAATCCATGGGGCTTTGAGCCGTATATTCTTTGAAAATACGGTAAAGGGTATCCCGGGAAACCTCAAAAAAATCCAGCAGGGATTTCAGATCTGGAAAACGCTGGGGGAAAGTCTGGACAATGGCAAGTTTCTCTTTCCTTTTACCGGCAAGGGAGTTGTCTTTTACAGGGACAGATACCGTAAGGTAGGTAAGAAGTTCAAAAAGATTTACCGAGATCGCTTCTGCTGAACACTCCTTCTGATCCTTCAATCTGTTCAGAAGAGCGTGAAAACTTTTCATAAATTTTTCCATATCCGCATTGCGGACAATATCCCGTTCCTGCAAATGGAAGATCGGTTCAAAATTACTGTTGGGAAAGATGGCAAGGGCATAACGGCGGCAGCTTTCTTTTCCGGGGTTGCGGAATGTGTAGGAACGTCTGTCTTTTCCGGGCTGCTCGATATAGATGCAGTTGTTTTCTATTTTTGTCAGCTTTTTTTTACGGGTGAAAACAAATTCTCCCCCTTCACTGAATTCAAGATGAAAACATTGTGTATCCCCGTGGGGAAATGAGTATTCTCCGGAGCCTTCCAGAACTCCCTCACAGATATAAAACAATTGCAGAAGACCGGTATTGACAGAAAACTTATCCAGATTGAGATAGATATGCTCTTCATATTTCTCTTTGCGGATGATCTTATGTCCTACTTTGATATTCGCCATTGTTTTCCTTTCCTGTATGATCCGTAATATACTATAAATCTTTATGAAGATATTACAAGTGAAAATCTCTTGTTTTTTCTGCAAAAAAGTATATAATTAATTAGCAGGAAAAAATATAAAACCAAAAAGGAGAATATCAATCATGCAACGCAGAAAATTTACTCTCATTGAACTGTTGGTAGTGATCGCCATCATTGCCATTCTTGCCGGGATGCTTCTGCCCGCACTGGGAAAAGCAAGAAATATGGCAAGGCTGACCAACTGCATAAGCAAACTCAAACAGTACAATCTTTTCCATGCCATTTATGCTGATACCTACAAGGAATGGATGCCCGGACAGGCGGGTATGGGCGGCGGTCCTTACAGATGGATCCCCATCGACCTGTATAAAGATCTGGGAATTGCCAGTGCAACCCTTAATGAAAATACTTTCAAATGCGAAAGTGCTATGGCGTACAGGGAGAAAAACCGTCTGGGAAATCCCCCCACCAATCAGACTTACATCCTGTTCAATAAAGTACCCCATGAAAAATCCTACAAGAAAAAAGTGGATTGGATCTACAGAAAAGTGGATAATGGTACAGGGAATAATGGGCTCGTCAACTTTTTCAAACCTACCAGTGTGCCCCATCCTTCCGCCTTGTGTATGCAGAGATGTACCACACAATATGACAATGGCAGTTACGTTTTTATCCACGATAAAAATTTCCCCATGTCCTTTGTGGATGGTCAGGTGATTTCCGTACCTTATTCCGGGTTGAGTCCCAACATCCGTATTTACGGAATGGCTGACCATGTACGGTGGTGGCCCAATAACGGTCATCCGGATAAAAAGGAAGACCCCCATTGGTGGTAATTAAATAAGAAATGAGGAAAAAATGAAAAAATTTAGTATTCTTTTCTTTGCTTTACTTTTTGCGTGTTCTCTCCATGCTTTTGACATTGTGAAGAACGGGAAAAGCGTTTCTGTAAATATTCCGGTAAAAGCATCCGAAGCGGAAAAATTTGCCGGAAAGGAACTGGAAACATATCTGTCAAAAATCACAGGAACGGAAGTAAATGGACTTCTTCCCGGAAAGATCCTGCTGGGGACGCCGGAAAGCAGAAAAGATCTTCCTGCCGTTGTCGCGGAAAAATTGAAAAAAAGCAAAAACGATTCCTTTTATCTTTACACAAAAGGTGATACTCTTTATATTGCCGGAAAAAATCCGAAATGTGTGATTTACGGTGTCTGTGAACTTCTGGAAAAACTTGGCGTACACTTTTTCTATGCAGGAGAACTTGGAGAGGAAGTTCCGCAGAAAAAGAATCTTTCCATATCCGCTCTCAATGAGTTTCAGGAAGCACATTACAAATACCGCACTTTCAATGTATGCGGTACAAGCCTTAATTTTCCGGATACTTTCATCTGGATGGCACGCAATAAAATGCACATCAGCGGCGGCAGGGACTGGCAGCTGCCCCAATACCGTACAAAAGAAGATAAACAGCGTTTCCGGGATTCTCTGGGGATAAGGCCTTATGTGGGCGGTCATGAATGGGCGGTAAAAGCCATTCCCGTGAGTATGTTCAAAGAGCACCCTGAATACTTTATTCTCCGGAAAGGCAAAAGAGTCTGTCAGGGAAGAGTGGAACGCTGTTACTCCAATAAAGAAGTACAGAATCTTGCCATTGAATACTACAAAAACGCTTTGAGAAAAAATCCTGATACAAAAATCTCCATCATTGCCCATGATGCATCCGACGCTTTCTGCGAATGTGAAAATTGTAAGAAACTTGGTACTTATAATGGCAAATTTTCCATTTCCAATCTTTTCCACGGATTCAAAAAAGGGGTGATGGATGAAGTGATGAAAGAATTTCCTGATGCGGAAGTTGAAGTTTTTGCCTACTGGAATTACAGACCCGTTCCGGAAAATCCTGCCATAAAGTATAATTACAAAAACGCCTATATCCTTTATGCCTCCCATCAGAGATGTAATGCTCATACTTTCACAGAAAAAAATATCTGCAATAAATCTTTCGTGGATGAGATGAATGCATGGAAAGGCCGTGCGGGAGCTTTCGGGATCTATGATTACAGATATGATGCACCCAATCATTATGTGCCTTATGAGTGGGTCATAGCGGAAGATTTCACCATTTTCCGGAAAATGAATGTGATCCAGTGGCGGGATGAAACCCTTACTTTTGAAGGGCATGATGTCAAAGATCCTTACAGAAGAGACAAGGCAAAATCCAACTGGCAGGGACACTATATGTCTGCAAAAATGCTGTGGAACAGCTCCCTCGATCCTGTAAAACTTATGGATAAAACCTATGATATTTACTATGGCAAGGCGTCTTCCGTAATGAAACAGTATCACGCATACCGTAAACAGCTTTGGGATGCCGCCCCCGGTCACAGTGCCATCGGCGGAATGGAAAGAAGTGCCTACTGCCTTCTTACTCCCGGAGCCGAAGAAAAACTGCTTGCTTATCTGGATGCCGCTTTGAAAAAGGCGGATACGGAAAAAATAAAGAAACGCATTATTCAGGACAGGGATTTTCTTGTCAAATACTGGAAAAGCGGTGCAGATAAACTGAAGAAGCGTCTTTCCGGAGCCAAAGAGATCCTGCCCGAATATAATGACGGCAAAATCGTGATCGACGGGAAACACGATGAGAAAGTATATCTGAAAGCCCGTACAGTAACGGATCTTGTCACCCGGGAACAGAAGGAAGCCGCCGAAAAGACCTTTATGCGGGTTGCCTATGATAAGGATTTCCTGTATATTGCTGTCAATGCGGAAAATAAAAAGGCATGGAGCAAAGTAAAAGCGGATGCAAAAGAGCAGGATGGAGCAGTCTGGAGCGATGATTCCATTGAATTGCAGATCGTTCCTCCGGATCAGAATGGAAAGTATTATCATATTATCGTCAATACACTTGGAACGGTATATGATTCACAATGCTTTGCCAGTACCTTTGACAGAAAATGGTCTTCCAAAGCGGAAGTGAAAGTGGGATATGCTGATAAGGTATGGAACTATGAGATAAAAATCCCCTTTGCTTCTCTGGGGTCAAAACCCGGAGCTTTACCCTGGAGACTGCATTTGATGCGAACCGTCACCAACTTGCAGCCTCCCACATCTCATGAATGGAATTCCCTGGACGGGATGCGTCCCTATCAGCCCGATTCCTACCGCCGGATGGTATTCGGTAAAGATCTTATCCGCAACGGGAATTTTGCCGTTCTTTCTAAAACAAAAATCAACGGGAAAGAGGTCATGTTTCCCAAAGGATGGAGTCTTGCGGGAAGTGATAAATTTAAGATTACCAAAAGTTCCACAGGCAATCAGATCTGGACAAGCGGCAACTTCAACAGCGGTTTCGGTGTCCCGAAAGGATTGGAAAGCGGGAAAAATTATCATCTTGTGATCCGGGCGAAAGGAAAAGGCACGATGAGCATCGGCACCTGGAGCTGGGAGGGATATAATCCCCGAACCAATCACAGAAGATTACATTCTCCCAAATATCAGTTGACAGATGAATTTAAGGACTATACCTTTACTTTCCCCTGCCTTCCCAAAGAATATTATGTGGTATTGTGGATCTACGGAACAAAGACTATTGAGAATGTATCCTGTACAGTAAAATAACAGAAAAGGAGAAAAAACTATGAAAAAACTCATTTTAGCAGCATTGTGTGCCATGTGTGTTCTGCCTGTGACCGCACAGCAGAAAAAAGAAGTAAAAGTTCCTGCCGTTACCGTAAACGGCGGAGATTTCAAAGAATTGGCAAAAGTCAAGATCAATGGTAAGGAACAACAATTCGTAAAAGGCTGGAATTACTATTCCGGCAAGCCCTTCAAAGTGGAAAAAGGAGCTTCAGGGACATACGAAGTAACTACGGATGGTTGTTTCGGCGGTGGTTTCGGGGTTCCAAAAGGATGTCCTGAAGGGTATGATTACAAAGTAACCATTACTGCCAGGGGAAAAACTCTTTCCCTGCGTACCTGGAGCTGGGAGGGGTATAAAGACCGTACCAATCACAGAAGATTGACCATTCCCGGTTACAAACTTACCGATACATACAAGGATTACTCCTTTACATTCCCCTGTCTTCCCAAAGAATATTATGTGGTACTGTGGGTGGATGGAAACAAGACCATAAGCAAGATCAAGTGTGAGCTTGTCCCTGCCGCAGCAAAGGCGGAAAATATAAAAAAGGATGTGGCTGCAAAAAAATAATGCAGAATAAATCCTGATACTCTGAAAAAGAGGAAGCAAGCCGGAACCTTTACAGGGGATGTTTTTGCTTCCTTTTTTTGTACTGTAAAGAAAGAAAAAAATGTATATGTATGATTTCACAGCTGTCCCATAAAATCATGGAAAAAAGAGAAATGTACGGTTGCCAGGCGAGGCGGTTGCCGCCGAGCGCGCAGTGGATGTGCGAATGAACCGCAGGGCAATCGCCTTGCGGACGCTCACAAGGAATTGTGAGCGTAT